>CALBJM010000273.1 GCA_937893225.1 uncultured Erysipelotrichaceae bacterium
TAATCGATGCGATTTTTAAATATTTCCCATGTCTACTTGATTAGGGTTGTATCAGTATTATTGGGTATCCATTTTATAAAACAGTTGATTTCTCATCTCATTTATCGGAAGTACAAAAAGCAATACTAGAACAACAACTTATAAAAACAGGTATACTTGATGCATTGGTTGTTTCAGAAGAAGATTATTTGAAAATCAAGAAAGAATGTCCAAACTTGTTGGATGTTGTATTGCACGTGGATGGAGAAGGTACAAGTACATATAGTGACTTGATCGTAGATACTGCGATACCTTTACCTATACAAAATGTGACTAAACAAATATTACGGCATTTTGATGAGAATCATGGGCCATTTTTGTTGCGGAAAAATGGATATTTTAGACATGGTTTGATTGAAGGAAATGCCAAAAAAGAGCATTCTGAGTTTATTGGAGCAAGTGCAAGAAAAAGAAGAAAAGAGAGAATTCTTGAAGAATTAAAACAGGAATTACAACAATTGCAGATGCAAAAAGAAATTTGTCAAAAAGAAATTGATGAAAAAAATCTGTTTTTGAAGAATATGCAGCAGGAGTTTCAGGATGCACCGAAATTAGATGCTTTAAATGAAATTGTGGATGGCCTACACGCATTGACATTACATATAGAAGAATTAGATAGGAGGAAAAAAGTTCTTGAAAGTGAAACAGTGCATGCATACGAAGCATATAAAATAGCTGAAAAAAGAATGTTGGATATTTGTACAAAATTGCCGTATGCAAGAAATGTTGATACGTATAATGATATCTTGGAAGATATTGATGCATACAAAGATTATTTATCATTTGTTAGCCAAGAGATGACACGGAAAGAATCTGCAGGGTCACAATGTATTGTGCAAGGACAACAAAAAGAGCAATGTTTAGAAGAAGTAGATACGTTATATCTTGAAAAAAATGATATTGATAATGTAATCGTAAGTATCGAAGCACAAATGGAACAAGTCAATAGTATTTTGAATAGTCCAGAAATTATTGAAAATGCTAAGAAGTTGAAAGCTATTCACCTTAAACAAGATGAAACGCGAAATAAGGAAATATCTGTAAATAATCGTTTAGCAATTTTAGGTCATCAAATACAAGAAAGTGATGAAAAGATTTCTGAACTAGAAAAAAGAAAGAATCAAGATGAAGATTATTTCAAATGTGTGCAAAAGTATTTTGAAGAAGAAGTAGCGTTGAAATTTCTAGTGGATAAAGCAGATAAATCATTGGATGATTGTGCTAAGGAGGCTGTTGCGTTAGAAGAATCACAAAATGCAATGAAGAGTTCTGATGAGATGACGATTAGTTTAAAAGAGTGTTTTGAGAAAAATTCTAGTGACCTTGTGAATCATAATGCAAAAATTGAGCCGTGTTTTCAGTCTGAACAAAAAGATGTTAGTGAAAGATTGCGTTATGTTGTGACATTGATGCTGGCGGGAACAAAATTGTCTTTACAGGAATTTGTTGTGCAATTGAAAGATAGCATTGCTTCACAAGAAGAGTTGATATCCGCAAAGGATCGAGAATTATTTGAAGATATTCTTTCACAAACGATATCAGATAAACTGACAAAACGAATTTCAGATAGTCGCATTTTGGTAAATGAAATGTCAAATTTAATGAAACATATGGATACGTCTATGGGTATGCATTTTGCTTTAGAGTGGAAGCCGATTCCGCCTGAAGGAAATGATGAGATGAATGTTAAAGAGTTAGAAAAACTTTTAACTATAGATAATGCATTGATTAGTGCTAAAGATGAAGAGCGTGTAGCAAGACACTTTAAAGCAATCATACAGAAAGAAAAAGAGAAACAAGAATTAGATGGTATTCCAAATTATATGGATCTTGTCAGAAATGCTTTAGATTATCGTAAATGGTATGCGTTTAAAATGTATTATGCAAAAGCAAATGAGAATAAAAAAGAAATGACTAATGCGGCATTTAATCGATTCAGTGGTGGTGAAAGAGCAATGGCAATGTATGTCCCTTTGCTTGCGGCAGTGAATGCGCAATATGAAAAAGCAAAATGTAAAGACCATCCGCGTTTGATAGCATTAGATGAGGCGTTTGCTGGTGTTGATGATAAAAATATTGCAAGTATGTTTGAGATGGTAGAACAACTGGATTTTGATTATATTATGAATTCTCAAATTCTATGGGGTTGTTATGATACGGTGAAACACTTAAAGATTAGCGAATTATTAAGACCGATGAATGCAAACTTTGTGGCAGTTGTGAACTATGTTTGGAATGGCAAAGAAAAACGAGTCGTATGAAGCAAGAAGAAAGATGTGCGGCGTATTTAAGATCAAAAGATCTATCAATATTTATGCGACAAGTCAGAAAAAAGTGGGAAACATATGGAAGAGTGACAGGTATTGTAACACTTAAAAATGTTTCTGCATCTGCACGTGAGGCATTAGAAGGTATATTAGGAAAAAGATTTCAAGAAGAGGATATAAAAGTATCTGTGAAATCTTTTGAAACAGCTTTGCAGAATTCTGTATTTGAAAATGTTGATTTTAAGTTGGTCTTGGATGCGTATTTTGGAGAAAAGGTATTATCAACAAAAGAAAGACAACAAATCAAAAATGATGAACAAGTAGCATTTAGAAAATCCTTATTTTCTATTGTAGATAAAACAGATTTATCAATGGTGCATGATTGGCTTGCTTCCGTATTGGAAAATAAAGATGCAGGGTATTATGTATTGCTGCGTCTAATGAAAGATAAGCAAATGCATGTTTTTACATGTGTTGTTGATGGCATAGTGCAAATTTTGACAAAAGAAGATCTACGTATGCCAATTTCTGTATTCGCAGCAGAAATAAGCGGCAATCCACATTTTTTGGATCGTAATAATGATGGTGCGAAATTGTTGATGTCTTTTTTGTCATTTTATTATCATGTGGATGTACCTAAAGATAGTCAATCATGGTATATGACATTTGCTTGTGCAGGTTTGATGAAAGATGCAATTGCGGGGAGTGTTGCAATTTATAATTTACATCTTGAAAGAAATGGCGTATTTCATCAAGGCGCAGAGGCTTGTTATCAGTATGGGGAGCCATTTATGCTTTCTTCCGCAAATTTTGTTGGTGTACAACGTATCTTAAGCCAACAAGGAATTGTATATGTGGTTGAAAATGAAATGGTATTTACATATCTTCTAGAATTGATCAAGGATACAAGTATTGCATTAGTTTGTACTTCAGGGCAACTTTCTACTACAGCACAGTGTTTGATTCAATTGATGGCAGATAATCAAATGCAGATATATTATAGTGGAGATATTGATCCGGAAGGCATTGGTATTTGTGATAGGTTATATGCAAAATATCCACAGTACATTATTCCGTGGCATATGGATCGAAATGCGTATATGCTAAGTCTTTCTCAAGAGTGCATTAGTGAAGAACGTTTGCGTGGGTTAGAGAGTATTATGCATCCAATTTTAAGTGATACAAGTAAAGCTTTGGGTGAAATACAAAAAGCAGGGTATCAAGAAAATATTCTTCAATTATATGAACGTGATCTTGTTAGCAAAAATGTTAGATAAAATGATGAAAATTTTGAAAATGTTAGTCAAAATGGTCATGTTAGGGATGACTAAGCAGACTAACATTTTTTACAATGCAGATGTAAAAGCCAAAAGATGGCAGGAGGTATATGATGAATTTCTTAAATGCTAGATTAGTTGGATATGGTGTATTACTTGGTACAGCAGGTATTAAGATCTTGACAAGTGATGATGCGAAGAAAGTGTATACACATTGTACAGCTGCTGTAATGAGAGGCGTTGATGAAGTGGCAAAAGTTTATACAACATTGAAAGAAAATTGTGGTGATATTGCAGAGGATGCAAAAGCTATCAACGAAAGAAGAGCAGAAGAAAAAGAAGCAAAGCTTATCGCAGATGCTAAAGCAGTATTAGCTATGCATGATGAGAAAGATGCATAATCTATGAAGTGTCAGATTCTACATGAATCAAATGGGCGCATGAGAGTGCGCATGCTGCAATATAGAATGACGCTTAAACAAGCGGATATATTGGAGTTTTACTTAAAAGCAATAGAAGGTATTAAAGACGTAAAAGTATATGATCGCACGGGCGATGCAGTGATATGGTATGATACAGCACGTGAAAATGTAATATCTTCATTAGCAAATTTTCAATATGCAGAACATGAGGAAATTGTTCCAGAACATACAGGAAGAGAATTATCACGTGAGTTTGAAGATAAAGTAATTTATCATACGTTGCGTAGAGCTGTAACGCGTTTCTTCTTTCCTGTTCCATTGCGTTCTGCAATTTCATTCTTGAAGAGCTGGAAGTTTATTGTACCTGGTGTACACGCACTTTTGAAAGGGCAAATCGAAGTGAGCGTATTGGATGCAACTACGATCGTTGTTAGTATGCTGCGTGGGGATTTTGATACAGCTGGTGACTTGATGTTTTTGCTTGGACTGAGTGAAATATTGGAAGAGTGGACACACAAAAAGAGTGTGGATGATCTTGCAAGAAGTATGTCTTTAAATGTAGAGAAGGCATGGATGGTTACTGCTGATGGACAAGAAGTATTGGTTGCGGTAGATGAATTGAAAAAAGGAAGTCATTTTCTTGTTCGTACGAGTAATATGATTCCTTTAGATGGCATAGTTGTGCGTGGTAGTGCGGAAGTGAATCAAGCTTCTTTGACTGGGGAGTCTTTACCAGTGCGTAAAGAAGAAGGTAGCCCAGTATTTGCTGGTACGGTCGTCGAAGATGGCGAGTGTATTATCGAGGTGACATCTGAAAGTGGTTGTGGTAGATATGATCGTATTGTAAATATGATCGAAGAATCAGAAAAGATGAAATCCGA
>CALBJM010000274.1 GCA_937893225.1 uncultured Erysipelotrichaceae bacterium
TGGCTCTTGGCTTGGTTACAGGTTGTTCTGGTAAATCGGGCGGCGGTACTACATTCACAGGTACTGCAAAAGGTAAAAATGGTGATGTAACAGTAGAAGTTGTTTATGAAAACAATGAAATCAAGAGTGTCAAGGTTACAGACCAGAAGGAAACAGAAGGAATTGCAGATCCAGCATTGGAACAGATTCCAGAGGCGATCGTCAAGGCACAGACACCAAATGTAGAAACAGTATCTGGTGCAACAGTGACATCCGATGCAATCATTGAAGCTACAAAGGCAGCATTGAAAGATGCAGGCGTAGATGTAGATGCAATGGGAGCAGCAGGTCCACATGAAAATGTACCTGTAACATATACAGCAGGTACATATACAGGAGAAGCGGAAGGCTACAATGGTCCTGTAACATTGGATGTAACATTTACAAAAGATGGCATTGATAACATCGAAGTAAAGGAAAGCAAAGAAACAGCACATGTAGGTGATGTGGCATATGACATCATGTTTGCAGATGCAAAGGAAGCAAATGGAGCAGGTATCGATAGTGTATCAGGAGCAACATTTACATCTAAGGCAATCAAGGATGCATTGCAAGATGCAGCAGAACAGGCAAAGGCATCTGATTTGGATGGATTCAAATCAAATACAGTTGTACACGAAGCACAAGATCCAATCGATGAGACATATGATGTAGTCGTAGTTGGTGCAGGTGGTGCTGGTATGGGTGCAGCAGCACAGGCAGCACAGAATGGTGATTCTGTTGTTGTATTGGAAGAAAATGCTGAAATTGGTGGTAATACACTTGTTTCTGGTGGACAGTTTCAGTCTGTTATGCCATATTTGTGTTGGGATGAGAATGATCCAGATGCAACGAGCGCAAAGTGGGATTACAATGGCAAGACTTATGACAAAGTGAAGTCTGCAAATGGTTATATTTCTGAATTGAAGACAATCTTAGATTGGAATGAAGATGCATTTGATGAAGACTACTTCAAGGATAAAGAATTCGTAGCAGGTGAAATTTCTGAACTTTCTAAAGCTGGTGTACATAAAGAATATCTTTCAACATTAAAAGCATTGAAAAAAGAAATTAAAGCATATTTGGATTGGGCACAGCCTAAGCTAGATGCTGGTACACCTGAAACAGATTTGACATTGTTCTCTACAGTAAACCTTCATATTTTCCAGACATATTATGGTGGATTGAGACAGAGTTCTGATGGTAAGAAGTGGATCTATGGTAACTATGACCTTGTTTCTCAGTTTGTTGAAGATGGTCAGGGATTGAAAGAATGGTTAGAAGACCAGGGTGCAGTATTTGATGATGCTTCACAGAATACATTGATTGGTGCTTTGTGGCATAGAGAAAATAGACAATTAGGTGCGGATCTTGATGGTGATGGAGAAGTTGATGCAGATAAGACAGGTAACTGGGGTGCTTATTTTGCTAATACTTCAAATACGATTCTTGAAACTTCTGAAAAGGCTGATGACAGCAAGATCATGACAAGATGTACTGTTGAAAGTTTGATCGTTGATAATGGCAAGGTAACTGGTGTCAAGGGCAAATTATATGATGGTACAGAAGTAACAATGCATGCAAATAAGGGTGTAATCTTGTCTACTGGTGGATATGCAGCTAATATTGGCATGGTTGAATCTACAAATGAATATTGGGATACAAAATATGTAACAGATGCTACAAAAACAACAAATAGATCTAGCTTAGTTGGTGATGGTATCAAGATGGGCGAAGATGTTGGTGCTGATGTAACAGGTATGGGATGGGCACAAATGATGCCTATCGCATGGATTGATAATGGTAACTTAGCATATGGATCTGGTGCAAACTGCATCTACATTAATCCTACAACTGGTAAGAGATTTGTAAATGAAACATCTGAACGTGATGTATTGTCATTAGGTGAATTCAAGAACGGTGTAGAAGTAGATGGCACACAAGGTGTATTCCTTGAAATTGCTAATGCAGATGTTCCAGTTGGCTCTGGTTATCCATATGATCAGTATACGGAATTAGATGATAGAGTATATTTCTTCTCTAGTGAAGATGAATTACAGACAATTTTGGATAAATTTGGCATGAAAGCTGATCCAAAAGATATTTATGCAACAATTGAAGATTATGATACATCTTTAGCAGCTGGTAAGCAGCCAAGTGATGTAGATAAGAATGGTTGGACAGCTTTGATTGGTACAGTTGCTGATGAAGACGGTAATTATGATATGGACAATTATTCCACAGATGGTGTAAAGTTCAGAGTAAGAGTCATGGCTCCTTCTGCACATCATACAATGGGTGGATTAACAGTTGATACAGATCGTCATGTTCTTGATTCTAAGGGCAATGTAATTGAAGGATTG
>CALBJM010000275.1 GCA_937893225.1 uncultured Erysipelotrichaceae bacterium
CAGAATTTGAAGATGTATATGTAGCTCTTAAAAATGGAGATATCGAATATGGCGTTTTGCCAATTGAGAATTCTTCAACTGGTGCTATTAACGATAATTACGATTTGATTCGTAAGTATGGATTTTATATCGTTGGAGAAACCGCAGTCAACGTTGACCAGTGCTTGATGGGCATAGCAGGAACAAAAATCGAAGATATACGTGAAGTTTATTCTCATCCACAAGGCCTTGCTCAATCTAGCGAATATTTCTATACACATCGCTTTATGACGCCAATGCCATATAAAGATACGGCAATGGCTGCACAATTTGTTGCGCAGGCAAAAGACCCTACTAAAGCAGCAATTGCATCGCGTTTAGCTTGTACATTATATGGTCTTGAAATGCTTGCTCCTGCAATACAAAACAACAAAAAAAATAGAACACGATTCATGGTCGTTGCAAGGGACTTTATTACACCTCTCGATGCAGATAAAGTCTCTGTCCTATTTACCCTACCACACGTCGTTGGTTCTCTGAGCAACATGCTGCAAATAACGACACTCTATGGTGTAAATCTTGAAAAAATAGAAAGCAGACCAATTGGTGAAGAGAATTGGACATATTATTTCTATATTGATTTTGATGGCAATATTAGAGAAAAGCGTATAGCAAAAGCTATCGCTGAAATGAAAGACAAAGCAAAAACATTTCGTTTGTTAGGAAACTATAAGAAAGCGTAATACTATGAAAGAATTGGGAAATGTAAATGTAATCAATCTACAGCCAAGCGCTACACTTGCGATGAATGACAAAGCAAAAAAGATGATTGCTGAAGGTGTTGATGTCATCAATCTTGCAGGCGGAGAACCTAATTTTGATACACCGCAGCCTATCAAAGACGCAACGATCAAAGCACTCAATGAAGGTAAAACACATTATGTTGCTTCTGGTATGATTCCTGAACTTCGTCAAGGCATTGCGGATAAGTTAAATCGCGAAAATCACATTGTCGTTGATCCATCCAATATCATTCTCACACCTGGTGGTAAATATTCTTTATTTTTGTGCTTGCAAGCTTTGCTTAATCCATCTGATGAAGTCATCATCGTTTCACCAGCATGGGTTTCCTATGAAGCAATGATAGAAGTAAATGGCGGCATTCCTGTATTTTTAGAGTTAAACGAATCTGATAACTTCAAACTAACAAAAGAAAAACTATTGTCTGTAACAAGTGAAAAAACAAAACTTGTCATAGTTTGTTCCCCTTCCAATCCAACAGGCCATGATTTTAGTCAAGAAGAGTTGGATGAGATCGAAGACTATATTCAACAAACACAAGTGACAGTTCTCGTAGATGAAATGTATGAGCATCTCATATATGGACACAAACACCTTTCTTTAGCTGCTAGGAAAGAAATACAAGATTATGTCATTTCTGTTTTTGGTTTTTCAAAAGGTTATGCAATGACTGGTTGGCGTATGGGATATATCACAGCATCAACAAAAAACATTGCTTTGATGAACAAAGTGTATTCACATTCAATCACATGTGTTAATGAATTCATACAATATGGTGGAGTTGTGGCTTTGCATTGTTACGAAGATATTGAAAGAATGCGCCAAGCCTATCAAAGAAGAAGAGATATGTTCATTGGTGCACTCAATCAAATCAAAGGTGTACAAGCCAACATGCCGGAAGGTGCTTTCTATGCATGGGTTCGTTTTGATGGTTTCCAAAACAGCACAGAAATCGCAAATTATTTGTTAGAGAATGCACACGTTGCTTCGGTTCCAGGTTCCGCATTTTCTCCAAGTGATAAAGACCATGTCAGATTTTCTTTTGCGGCAAGTGATGAAGAATTGATCACTGCAGCAAACAGAATTCATGAAGCGATGGATAAAAAAACTAACCTTAAGTAATACCATTTCATAAAATCAGGTTGTGTACTATAAAGTGATCTCTATGTCAGACTTTTATACTAGACATGGAGATTTCTTTCATTCGTACTACCTGTTTTTTTCATTTAGTAGTCTTTTATGTCTACGCATTAAAAGAATCAATTTCGAATGTATGATTTTCTTATTCTATGAAAAAAAGAGGAATTTCTTCCTCTTAGTCTCATTTTCTTGCTTGTCTTTTTATAGCGGTCCTAAGTGCTATAAAACCAACAATGCAGCCAATAGCCAATACATATGTCATAACATTAACAGTTAGTTATAACTAACCACCGATATTATAACCTATTTTATGCATCTGTATTCACTTTTTTTTCAACAGAGATAGAAATCGTATGATTAATACGAACTAATTCTACTCCAGCTGCTCTAAGCATACGCTTTGAAGCAATATTTGTATCGCCCCCATTGTACTTATCAGATTCATATACGATACGTTTTATACCAGATTGAATAATTGCTTTAGCACATTCATTGCAAGGAAACAATGAAACGTAGATTGTACAACCACGTACGCTTCTTTGTGAATTCAATATAGCATTTAATTCAGCATGAACAACGAATGCATATTTAGAATCTAATACACCGCCTTCTCTAGACCATGGAAATTCATCGTCTGAAACGCCAGTAGGAAATCCATTATAGCCAACAGAAACAACACGATGATTTTCATCTACGATAGCTGCACCAACTTGTGTATTTGGATCTTTAGAACGAAGAGCAGAAAGGTGTGCAAGCCCCATAAAGTATTCATCCCAACTTAATACATCTGCATTTCTTTTATTCATATGGCTACCTGTCTTGTTTACGAAGTGTTTCGAGCAGTGTTTCAAAATATTCTGGTAGTGGTGCTTCAAATGTCATTACTTCGTGTGTCCTAGGGTGCTTCAGCGTTAAGCGGAAAGCATGTAAGCATTGTCCTTGCGTGTTCATAATCTTACATTTTCTTCCATATTTTTCATCTCCTGTGACAGGATGATTAATATATTTCATGTGTACACGAATTTGGTGAGTTCTGCCAGTTTCAAGGGAACATTCAAGTAATGTGTAGTGTTGAAATCTTTCTTTGACTAAGAAATGTGTACGTGCATCTTTTGAATGATTTGGCGTAACCGTCATTTTTTGGCGATCTCTACGATCTCTGCCAATTGGGGCATCTATCACACCTGCTTCGTTGGCAATA
>CALBJM010000276.1 GCA_937893225.1 uncultured Erysipelotrichaceae bacterium
TTCGGGACATTTTCACTTGTGTTACAATGAGACATTATCATTTGTGGTTCATATGCATTCAAAAAGTCAACGCTTAACGTTGACTTTATAATAATGCCAATAGATCTTCTCGAGATAGTTTCGCACTAGAGATACCTTCACCTGAAAGTATTTTGTTTGCTAAATCATTCTTTTCTGCTTGGAGTTGAAGAATTCTTTCTTCAATTGTGTCTTTCATAATGAGTTTGTATACAGTCACTACATTTTTTTGACCAATTCTATGTGCTCTATCACTAGCTTGATTTTCCACTGCTGTATTCCACCATGGATCATAGTGAATAACGATATCTGCTGCTGTTAAATTTAAACCTGTTCCACCTGCTTTTAAAGATATCAAGAAGATAGGCGTATCATCTTTTTGGAAAGCTTCAACCATGTCAGCTCTTTTTTTCTTTGGTGTACTGCCTTGTAATAAATAATAGTGAATATTTTCTTTATTTAGGTAGCGTGTTAGTTCTTCCAACATGGATGTAAATTGTGAGAATAATAATATCTTATGACCGCTTTCAATCGCATTTTTAATAAGGTCTATACTTAATTCTGTTTTGGCAGAATTTTCTTTATAGTTTGCATAAAGGAGTTTTGGGCAACAACAGAGTTGTCTTAATTTTGTGAGTTCAGCAAGAATCATCATTTTGTTTTCTCTGAATTCTTGGTCTGTTTGTTTGCCTAGTGTTAATTTGATTTTCTGTACTTCAGCTTCATAGAGTTCTTTTTGTTCTCCTTCTAAGCGAGCATAGTAAACTTCTTCAAGTTTATCTGGTAGATCTTTTAAAACGTCTTTTTTCAGTCTTCTTAAGACAAAAGGGGTGATCATATGGTTGAGTTCTTGTTCCATAAGGTCATCATTGTCTCTAACAATTGGTGTTTCAAATCGTTTTTTAAACGTCTCATATCCAAAGAAGAATCCAGGCATCAAATAATCAAATACAGACCATAATTCTGACAATCTATTTTCAATAGGTGTACCAGTTAAAGCGACTTTAAAGTCAGCTTTAATATACTTTACTGCCTGCGAGTTTTGTGTGTTTGCATTTTTTATATGTTGTGCTTCATCGATAATTTGACAAGAAAAGCGAATGTTTTCATATTCTTCAATATCTCTTCTTAAAATTTCATACTAAGTTATGAGAATTTCATCATTTCCAGAACTTTGAATAAGTTGTTTTCTTTCTTGTGGTGTTCCCTGAATCATGCGATGAGGAAGTTCAGGTAAGAATTTTTCAATTTCATTGTTCCAGTTGTAAACAAGAGAAGCTGGACATACGATAAGCGTTTTTTTTCTGTTTTTCCAATTGCCTAGCATTGCGATGACTTGGAGAGTTTTTCCTAATCCCATTTCATCTGCAAGCAGCCCACCAAATCCATTGTCTCTTAGTGCACATAGCCAACGCATTCCGTCTAATTGATAGTGGCGTAATGTGGCATTTAAGTTAATAGGTGGTTCATATTGTTCTTCATTGATGGAATGCATTTTTTGAATCATCTTACGAAAAGCATTGTCATATTCTAAGTTATAGGCATTGTTGTTAAGAGATTCAAGATACATGGCTCTATATTTTGGAATTTCAATATTTCCTTTTTCTATAGCTTTTTCTGTTAAGAAAAGTGAATTTTTGAGATTGACTAGCTCATCTAATTCAGCATTTTCCATATTTAAGAATGTGCCATCTTTTAGACGGAAGAATTTTTTCTTTCGGTCATATTTTGAAAGAATAAATGCAACGTCTTTCATAGACAGGTCACTAGAAAAGAGGTTGAGTTGTAAAAGATCATGATTTACAGAAATACCAACGGACATCTTTGGTGCTTGTTTAACAACTGTTAAGTGTTTAAGCTTATCAGAGATGAAAACTGAATCCGTAAGAGTTTGAAAATAGGGAATTGTCTCTGTTAAAAATGAATAGAGCTTTTCGTCTGTTCCATGGAAGACAAATGTATTGTTTGTTTCATCATAGGAAGTGAAATATGGTGCAAGGGTTTGTTCCATTTTCTTTTCTTCGTCTATGTCACGTTTTGCATTATTTTCATCTGTTAAAATATTGTACACAGCATCTGGATATACAGATTTCACTTCACAAGTAATCATGTCTTTTTGTGGTAAGTCTAAGAATAATTCAAATGTTGGTCTTGCGATAGTGTAGTCATAAGGGTCAAAGTCTGTATTACTAATCAATGTTTTTGTTGAAAGAATCGGGTAAATATATTTTGAGAATCTAGGTAGATCTTCTTCGGCAATAAATACCGGTTCTTCATAGTTGTTTTTTAAGAATTCAAAAATTGGATACGAGTTTTTATCCAAAGGTGTTCGATGAATCTTCTTTGCTTTTACATCAAGAAAATATAGATATTTGTAACCTTTTCCATATTCATAGCTTTCTCCTGAAAACGAATATCCATTTTCCACTTTTGTTAAATGAGTTTGAATTGGTGGTAAATCATCGGAAAGCGTAAATTTTCCATAACTATTAGAAACAGAAAAGGAGCTTTTTTCTAATAGTGCCATAAATAGGTCTAAATATCTGCCTTTTAAATATAAATAACGCTTCATCACAGAATATGTATATGTGTAATAACTATAGGAATATGAATAGGTTTGATTTTGAAGATATGTATCATCATTGTTGTAAAGAGATAGGAGAAAAGAAACAATTGGTTTAGAAAATTGATCAAATGCATCTATTGTGTGAACGAATTCTAATTCTTTTCCATATTTTTTATTTTCATGGTTCATAATAGATGCACAAAATGTATCAATATTTTTTATAACGTACATACGTTTGTCTTTTAAACCAACAGTAAATTCTGCAGATATAGATCCATTATTATTATAAGAAAGAATAGGACTAATATGCACCACATTTACTAGGTTGGAAGACCCATCATTTGCATAGGCATCCAACAATTGCTTTACAGAAGAATCACTTGTGACAGATACTGGTTGTCTTTTATGACCAGAACCAATAACTGCGGCTTCTTCTTGGTCTATGTAGTCTAGTAATACTGCCGCAATATGTTTGCATGGTGAAAAATGATCTTCATAATATGGACATGTGCAAGAAGACGTAATGATATTTCCTTTTTTGCCGATTAGAGCACGCACTTCATAGTCGGTATCTGTATTCTCACTTTCCACCCAAGTCTCTATTTCAGTCATACCATTAAAGTCATTGTCATAAACAACTAATTCACCTACAAGATGATTGTTACTAATGCGTTTACCACGTTGAATGATTATTGGATCGATTTGACGTTTTAAATCTTGCTTAGTAAACATAATTTCCTCCCTAACTTATCTATATATTTTACCATGAAAGTACACGTTTTCTTATGTATGTGTGTGATAAAATAAATCTATGGATAAGAAGTTATTAGACATTCATGACAAAGCAAGAAAAGAACATGTTCCAATTATGATGGATGATGGAATGCAGCTTTTGCTTTCTTATATACAATCGCATGAAAATATTCGAGATATACTAGAAATAGGCACAGCAGTAGGCTTTTCAGCAATCAATATGGCAAAAGTACGTTGGGATAATACTGTTGACACTTTAGAAGTGAATCCAAAGATGTATGCACAAGCTATATCTAATATTCAATCTGAAGGATTGCAAGAACGGATTCATCCATATTTGGTAGATGGTGCTAAATTTGAAACAAATAAAATTTATGAT
>CALBJM010000277.1 GCA_937893225.1 uncultured Erysipelotrichaceae bacterium
TTGGCATAGAAGAAATATATGGTGACAAAAAAATCGATAACACACAACTCACACCTGTAACTATACCAATTTCTGTATTCGATAATCCTTTGCTCAACAATAAGATTGCAGTATACCCTTGCAACGCACAACTACTTAACCAATAAAATATTTGAAGAAATGTATATTTCAATTGAATTTCCTTCATAGTTCCCCCCCTATTCATAAGAAAAGAGAAGCACGCAGTACGTACTTCTTATATTGTTTGCTCTTTTTGGTGAGCTTTTGTCCACTCTAAAGCTTTCTTGAGGTATTGTCCAGTCCAAGAAGCTTCAACTTTTGAAACTTGTTCAGGTGTTCCTGTTGCTACAACAGTACCACCATTGTCACCACCTTCTGGGCCAAGATCAATGATCCAATCTGCACACTTGATAACATCTAAATTATGTTCAATTACTAACACAGTATCCCCATTGTCCACAATTCTTTGTAAAACCGAAATCAAACGCTTGACATCATCTGTATGCAAACCAGTTGTTGGCTCATCTAAGATATAAACTGTTTTACCTGTAGCTGGTTTCTGTAATTCACTAGCCAATTTCACACGCTGAGCTTCACCACCAGACAAAGTTGTAGACGCTTGTCCAAGTTTCATATAACCTAAACCAACATCATATAAAGTCTGTAACTTTTTACGAATCTTTGGATGATTCTCAAAAAAGTTCAAGCCCTCTTCTACAGACATTTCCAAAACATCATAAATATTCTTTCCTTTATATGTACATTGTAAAGTTTCTTCATTATAACGTTTTCCATGGCAAACTTCACATGGTACATACACATCTGGTAAGAAATTCATGCGAATCACTTTTACACCATCACCTTGGCAAGCTTCACATCTACCACCTTTTGTGTTAAAAGAAAATCTACCTTTGTCATATCCACGCATCCTTGCTTCAGGCGTTTTTGCAAACACATCACGAATATCATCAAATACACCTGTATACGTTGCTGGATTACTACGCGGTGTTCTTCCAATTGGCTGCTGGTCGATTTGTACTAGTTTATCTATATTTTCTAATCCTTTGATAGACTTGTATTTCCCAGGACGTATTTTCTGACGCCCAAGGCTTACTAACACAGCCTTCATAAAAACATCATTAACAAGTGTTGACTTTCCAGAGCCACTGACACCTGTCACAACGATCAGCTTTCCAAGCGGAAATTTCACATTGATTTTCTTCAAATTATGTTCTTCTACGCCACGCAATTCAATAAATTGCCCATTTCCTTTCCTTCTCTTATCAGGAACAGGAATCAATTTTTTCCCAGAAAGATATTGGCCTGTAATGGATTGCTCCACTTGCATAACTTCTTGCGGAGTACCACTTGCCATGACTTGTCCACCATGGATCCCCGCACCTGGACCAATATCCACGATCCAATCTGCTGCCATCATTGTTTCTTCATCATGTTCGACAACAATCAAAGAATTACCAAGATCACGCATATTTTTCATAGTTTGAATCAATTTAGAATTATCTCTCTGGTGCAATCCAATACTAGGTTCATCCATGACATATAAGACCCCAGATAATTGCGAACCAATTTGCGTAGCTAAACGTATTCTCTGTGACTCTCCGCCAGACAATGTTCCTGCCAAACGATCTAATGTCAAATAATCCAATCCCACATCGCTCAAGAATTTCAAGCGGGAACGAATTTCTTTAAGTACCATTTCCGCAATTTTTGTTTTTTCTTCATCCAATGCAAGATCTTCTATCCAATTTTTAGCATCACGGACACTCATTGCGGTAAATTGCGCAATATTTTTATCACCAACACGTACTGACAACGCTTGCTCATTTAAACGTTTTCCGCCGCACTTTGGACACGAACTTTCTACCATAAAAGAATGATACCAATCTTTATGCCAAGAAGAACTCGTCTCAACATAACGTCTTTCAATCATATCTTTGACGCCTTCAATGAAATCATTCTTTTCATATGTGTTGCCGCCAGAAGACGTAATCTTATACTTGATTGGCTTGTCTGAGCCATGCAACACAGCATCCATTTGTTTCTTTGTGAATGTGTTCATAGGTGCATCCAAGTCGATTTTATATGCTTTGCACAACACACAAAATGTTTGCCACTCAATATTCTCCGTATCAATAATATTTTTATAATACCGAATTGCACCTTGGCGAATCGACAAAGACATATCTGGTATCAAGTTGTTGATATCCACTTCTTCTGTTATTCCAAGTCCATGACATACATCACATGCACCTAATGGTGCATTGAATGAAAATAATCTTGGTTCTAAATTTCCAACTGAGAATCCACAAATCGGGCAACTATAATTCTCAGAAAATAATTTTTCACTGTCTCCGTTTAAAACAAGCACTTTTCCTGTACCAAGTTTCAATGCTGTTTCAATAGAATCATTCAAACGACTCCGAGAATCCGCTGTTTTAACAACTCTATCCACGACAACATCTAGATCATGTCTCTTGTTCTTTTCCAGCTCGATTTCATCTTCTAGTAAATGTATCTCACCATCTACACGTACACGAATATAGCCATCTTTTATCAATTTAGCAAAGGTATCTTTAAACGTTCCTTTTTTATTTCGAACAACTGGTGCTAAAATCGTCAATCGTGAACGATCTTCATATCCCATGATCGTATCCACGATTTCTGTAATTGTCTGTCCCGTAATTGGAATATTGTGATTTGGACAATATGGTGTGCCACATCTTGCATACAACAAGCGCAAGTAATCATAGATTTCTGTAACGGTACCAACAGTAGAACGAGGATTATTTGAAGTTGTTTTTTGGTCAATAGAAATAGCTGGAGAAAGGCCTTCTATGACTTCTACATTTGGCTTTTCTACACCTCCCAAAAACTGTCTAGCATACGCAGAAAGAGATTCCACATATCTTCTTTGTCCTTCAGCATAAATCGTATCGAATGCAAGAGAAGTTTTACCACTTCCAGATAGACCCGTCATAACAACTAAAGAATTTTTTGGAATTTCCAAGGAAATATTTTTCAAATTATTTTCACGTGCACCACGAATAATCAGTTTATTATTTTCCATTTTTCTTTTCCTCATCACACAAATCATTCAACATATTCCATGCATCTCTAGGAGACATATCATCGATATCAATAGCACGCAATTTTTCACGTAATGCATCCATTTCCTTGTCTTCTTTCTTCATTTCAACAAGTTGAAAATTTTGTTGCACAACACGTTTCTTACTCTCTAATTCTTTCTGTAATTCCTTTGCTCTAGATAATACACTTTCAGGCAAACCAGCAAGTCTAGCTACGTTAATACCATATGACTGTCCTGCAGGACCATCTTTGATTTTATATAAAAATGTAACTTCGTCATTATCTTCTTTTACGACAACATGTACATTTCTTACACAATCCACATTATCTGTCAGCATTGTTAATTCATGATAATGCGTAGAAAACATTGTTTTTGCATGTAAACACGTCGCTATATACTCGATCATTGCTTGTGCAAGTGCCATACCATCATATGTAGAAGTCCCTCTGCCAATTTCATCAAACAAAATCAAAGAATGCTCTGTAGCTTCTTGCAAAGCGCGATTTGCCTCCGTCATTTCTACCATAAATGTAGACTGTCCACTCAAAATATCATCACTTGCACCAATCCGTGTAAAGATTTTATCAAAGACTGGTATCTTACAAGACTTACATGGTACAAAGCACCCAATTTGTGCCATGATGATGATCAATGCTGTTTGACGCATATAGGTAGACTTACCACCCATGTTAGGTCCTGTTATCAATAGGATGCTATTGTCACGATTCATCTTCACAGAGTTAGAAACATATCTTGGATTTTTCATTAATTCATCCAAGATTGGATGCTTTCCGTTTTCAATATCCAATTCATCTTCTGTAAATACAGGCTTTACATAATGGTATTTGCTAGAAACTTCTGCTAAAGCACAATAGCAATCAATTTCAGCAAGCACTTTTGCTAGCTTTTGCAACTGTGGTAAATATGTTTTGATTTCTTCCAATATTTGATTAAACAATTCTTTTTCAATACGAATTGCATTCTCTTCTGCATGCAATATCATATCTTCTTTTTCTTTTAATTCAGGAGAAACAAAACGTTCATTATTTGTCAAAGTTTGCTTCCGAATATATCCCCATTCCGGTTGTACATCTTTTGCGGCAGCTTTAGAAATTTCAATGAAATAACCTATAACTTTGTTATATCCTATACGCAATGTCTTAATGCCAGTTCGTTCTTTTTCTTTTGCTTCTAATGTAGAAATAAAATCTTTTCCACCTCGCTGAATCGTCCTAGCTTCATCTAATTCTGCATTATACCCATCACGAAACATACCGCCTTCATTAAGATTTACAGGTGGATTTTCAATAAAAGCATCTTTTAAATGTTCATATAATGTTGTTAATGGATCAACACTTCTATATTCTTTAAACTCTTCACAATCAATTTTTGC
>CALBJM010000278.1 GCA_937893225.1 uncultured Erysipelotrichaceae bacterium
ATTTTTGACGAGTTATGCAATTAGAGCATTCCCTCTAACACTGATTCGTAAACCAATCACAAATATTTACTTGCGGTCATTTCTCTATTATGTTCCCTATGTGACATTAGCTGTCATGACTTTTCCAGCAATGGTACAAGCAACAATATCTCCAATTGCTGGAGGAATTGCACTCATCGTAGGAATTTTATTAGCTTGGAAAGGCAAAGGCTTACCTGTTGTAGCAAGTGCATGTTGTATCACTGTATTGATTTTAGAACACTTTATCCTATGAAAAGGAACTCGCACAATGCGAATTCCTTTTTTCATCCAAAATTTCCTACAACGATTGAATCATCCATCTGTTGTACAACACTCTTATACTGCTCATAAACCGATTGCCAACCAGGAAGATGCTCTTCATCCATTTCACAAAACGGAATGATATCAAAGTTCCGCCAACTCTCTGTTGCATAACAATACATCAATTCAGTCTTCAAATCCTGCAGCTCTATATCAACATGTCCATCTGGCCAAGTTGTTTTTTGAATCGTCAATCCCGCCATCAATTCAATTCTACTCAAGTCATATTGTGCAGCCACTAAATTTCCCATTGCATAAAAGCAAATCGTTTTATGATCATTCAACCACTGCACTGGTTGAATACAATGCGGATGATCACCAATAATGATATCTGCACCAGCATCCGCCAATTGTTGCGCAAGAGTCATTTGTTCTTCACTAGGCGTAGTTTGATACTCTACACCCCAATGCATCGCGACGATCACTAAATCTGCCATCGTCTTAGCTTGCTGTACCTTATTCAACAACTCTTCTTCATGTCCCACATAACAAGAAACATAATATGGCTCTTCTGGCAATAAACCATTCATATCATGACAATACGACAAAAACGCATACCGAATACCATTACTCTCACCAACAGGAATTGCGTCATACTCTTCTTGAGACAAATATGTCCCACTCATCATGACACCCTCTTTGCTTTTCCAATAATTCACAGAATTTGTCAATCCATATGTCCCCATATCTAAACAATGATTATTTGCGGTAGAAACCATATTAAACCCCAATGTATCAACCATGTAATCACCCCATGATTGTGGACCATTAAACGTTGGATATCCATGAATACCTAGATCATCCCCACCTAAGATCGTTTCTTGGTTATAGTAACGTAATACATATGGTTGTGCATATCTTCCAATACGATCTAATAGTGTAAAATTATATGTTCCATCCCCAACCGCAGCATCTGCCTCAATAGTCGTATGTAACAAAGCATCACCTGCCATAAATAATGAAGTACTTGTTGTAATTGGTTCTGCAGTTGGCGTAGGTGCTGCTTCATTCACTACGCTTGTTTGTGCAACTTGTTTTTCATCTTTATCTTGAAACAAATACTGAATTCCAAAAGCTGTACCCAATGTTGCACAAACAAACAAAACAAACAACAATACTAATTTCCAAATCATGCCTTTCCGCAATTTTCTTTTCTTTTTCATATGTATCCCCCTCTAATACAATGTGTTATACTACTAGTTGTTTCAGGATGTAGCTCAGTTTGGTAGAGCACTACGTTCGGGACGTAGGGGTCGCAAGTTCGAATCCTGTCATCCTGACTGCCACAAATGTGGCTTTTTTTAATACAATGATATCGAAAAACTTTTCAAAGATGAAGTATATGATAATTATTTCTTGCTGAAACTTCTTTATTCAAAAAAGCATTTTTTCAATATTTTTGAAACATATCATGTGATACTACACATAAGGTTTCCGTTTCATCCCCACACTGCATCAATCACCTTTTAACCACGCCACTTTCAAACATGTAGTACCATCAACGCAAAACAAATAGTTCTCAAATTATGATAAATTGCTTAGACGTGCAATATATTATCTCAATGAAAAACTATTTTTCCATTAACCACATTCTTATCTTCTAGTAAGCATAAAGGAAAGAAACATAAATCTTATGCAAAACAGGAATCAATACAACAACTC
>CALBJM010000279.1 GCA_937893225.1 uncultured Erysipelotrichaceae bacterium
CTTGTACTTATGCGCAATCATTTTATTTACAACAACTAGAAAACAATCACTATGAAATATTACATTTCCTTTTGGATTTATTATTAACACTAACGAATAATGAAGACAGAAATTTCTATAACATTCTCTTAGATTTAAATTCTTTACACAATAATAACTTATCTATCAAAACAAGCATGCTCAGATAATAAAACACCCTATTGAGGCACATCAATGCATTCAATAGGGCTATTTTTTATATTTGTTACGCTACATCATTTTCGATATCTTTGATTTTTTTTGCTGGAACACCACCAACTAAAGTATTATCAGGAACATCCTTTGTGACAACTGCACCTGCAGCTACTACAACGTTATTTCCAATAGTAATACCAGGAAGAATAGTAACATTGCCTCCAATCCATACATCATTTCCAATACGTACTGGCTTAGCAATACCCATATGTTTTCTTCTACCCATTGGTGTTAAAGGATGACCTACAGTCGTAATCAACGTATTTGGTCCAATCATAACATTGTCACCAATATAAACCTCTCGAATATCAAGAATCGTTAAATTGTAATTCCCAGTAAAGTTGTTGCCTATAAAAATCTTCTTACCATTATCACAATTAAATGTTTTACCAATCCACACTTTTTCACCACAACCACCAAGCATTTCTTTGAGTTGTGCATATTGTGCATCATAGTCTGTGTCATCTATTGCATTATATTTTTTACACTGTAGAATAGCATTTTCTTTCAAAGCTTCTACTGCTGGGTCGTCGTAGCAATATTCCAATCCAGCTTCTAGTTTTTCAAGTTCTGTCATAATTCTTCTTCTTTTTGAAAACAGAGAGTATATCACGCATTTATTTTTCAGATTTTTTCAATACTAGCGTCTGCCATCCAGACAATGTATACTGATTATCATTATTCACAACTGTGTCATTAGAAAGCAATACTTCATAGTCACCATCTAAATCTATTGTTTCTTCAGCATTATGCATATTATTCATACATATTAATGTTTCATTATCAAGCGTTCTTGCATATGCTACTACACTATCACTTGTCTCAAGTGCTTTGAATGTTCCATCTACGATTAAATCAACATTCTTTTGACGCAATGCAATCAATTGTTTATAAAATGACAATACAGAATTCGAATCATGTATTTCTTTTTCAACATTGATTTCTTTTGACTTTTCATTCATCATAAGCCATGGCTTTACACTAGAAAATCCAGCATATACACTATCATCCCAGCACATTGGAGAACGCGTATTATCACGACTCCTACGATTCACAAATCGTAAAGCTTCTTCAGGTGAATAGCCTTCCAATTGTGCGCGTTCATATTGTGATTTTGAAGAAATATCATCAAACTGATCAATAGATGTTCTCTCATTATTTACCATGCCTATTTCTTCACCTTCATAAATATATGGTGTTGCTTTTAAGAACATCAACAATGCCCCTAGTAATTTTGCTGCCTTAGGCGTTCTTTCAGCTGGATTTTTAATCAATCTAGCTAAACTTCTAGGCATGTCATGATTTTCGTGGAAAGCAGCAGACCATCCAATTTTGTTCACTTCGATTTGTGATGCAAATAGATGTTCTTTATAGTCTTTAATTGTCCAGTCTTGTTCAGGATACCATTCTTCATTTGGCGTTACGTCAAGATTTGAATAATTAAAATCAAACATCATGGAAAAACAACCGTCTTTACCAATAAAAGCACCGAGTTGATCATATGGAACCCCTACAGCTTCTGCTACTGTTAAACAATCGTGTTTATCAAATGTTTCATGGCGTAATTCTTTAAAAAATTCTTCAATACCTTCTCTATTTCTAGAAAACTGGAAACAGTTGCTTAAACCATCTGCCCCATCAACTTCTCCATCACACCATCTTTGATCCTTTTTAATAAAGTTGATAGCATCTACTCTAAACCCAGCAATGCCTTTTTCTAACCACCAATTGATCATATTATAAATTTCATGCCGCATTTCAGGATTTTCCCAATTCAAATCTGGTTGTTTCTTGGCAAAAGCATGATAGTAGTACATATCTTCACCAGGAACTTTTTCCCATACGCTTCCCCCAAACACACTTCTCCAATTTGTTGGTGCATGGCCATCTACACCCTTTTTAAATATATAGTAGTTTCTATATTTGCTATTTGGGTTTGCTATTGCATCTTTAAACCAAGCATGTTCATCAGATGTATGGTTAATCACAAGATCCATTAATATGCCAATATTTCTCTGTTTTGCTTCAGCAATCAATTCCTCTAAATCCTGCATTGTTCCATAATCATCCTGTATTGCATAATAATCTGAAATATCATATCCATTATCTGCCATAGGAGACTTATACATTGGACAAATCCAAATACAAGTAATGCCAAGATCTTTCAAATAATCTAATTTTGATATGATTCCTTGAATATCACCAATCCCATCTCCATTACTATCACAAAAACTTCTCGGATAGATTTGATAAACTACCTGTTTCTTCCACCATTCACCCATTATTTTTCCTCATAACTTTCTAAAATTAGTATACATCTTTTTTATTGCTAATCTTATTAAAATGCGGCACAATAAAAAAAAGGAACAAAATGCCAAAAATCGCTATCATTGATAATACAGCTGAAGATGCCGCAAGAATTTTGCGTTTACTTCAACAAATCCAACCCACATCAGTAATACACGTATACAAAAGTATTTCTGCTTTTCTATCCACAAAAACAACATATAAATTTTTATTACTCGACATAAACCTAGATGAAGAAGATGGCATTGATCAATCTCCAAAATGCAAACAATACGCTGCCTTTATCATCTATATTTCAACAATCAAAGATAGAATGCAAGAAGCATTTGCAAAAAATGTCATTGGTTACATACTCAAGCAAGATGACGATGAAACAATCTCAAATACATTAACAAAACTCATCCAACAAAACACAGAAAAATATTTAACACTAAAAACAATTTATACGTATCAAAACATACCTATCTCTTCTATTTATAAAATCACGCGTGAAAACAGAAAGATATTTGTATATCTCAAATCTTCAACAATACGTATTTATGAATGTAATTTGAAAGACATCTACGAACAATGTAAAGACTGTATGATTTGGATAGACCGCTCTATCATGGTCAACTATAAACACATCACTTCTTTCAATGACACAGAAATCATATTTGATAATTCCACAAAAGAACAAGTTAATACAAGAAGAAAAAAAGAAGCCTTTAACGACTATATTCAAAAACTATTTTATAACATTTAGACAAAATCTCTAGCATTCAAACATGCACCATTGCTTTCTCTTTACATCCACTCTATATTGAAATCAACAAAAGGATCCTTTATAGAAAGAAGGTGCTTCCAATGCAAAAACACATTTCAATATTTCTTTGCATCATTCCATTACTCTTGGGATGCTCTGCAGATAAACAAATTGATAAGTCCATCATCGCAAACACATACAATGTATCCGAAGATTTGAACATTTAATTCTATAAATTAGACTATGCTTCTTTTATCAATAAACAAAAAATGATAGACGAATATGCCATCACTTCTGTGCCAACTTTTATCCTAATGGATAATCATGCAATCTCTGAAGTGCAAACTGGAAATTTATCTGATACTGTCTTTGATACACTCATGAAAGGATAATACTATGTTCAAAAAAATCCATATCCATGCTACTTATCTGTATTTCAACATATTCCATAAAAGCAGAGTATATTGAAAATACAAATACATATACCAATTCATTCAAAACAGTTGTATACAATTCTGATACATATGCAAAATACAAAGACGACATAGAATCTATTTATGTTGATCGAAGTGTAATTACAGATGAAGGTTTACGCTTTACGTTAAGTTTCTTATTGCATCAAAATAATGGCTATTCTATGCAACTCACTTATGTTGGAGATGAATATGGAAACATTTTAGAAAACGTATTAATGGTAGATAATGATAATTCTTTATCGTTGATTGATTTAAAGAAAAATATAAAAACTTCTGTTAATTATAAGGAAAGAGGAGTAGCACACATTTGTTTCAAAAAAGTTTGTTCTTCTTATACACATAAACTCAATGCACACAAAGAATTACCAGGATGCTCTTCTCTTGTTGGACAAGGATGCACTGATTATTCAATACTTGGCCATCCAGTTGCAGCCATTATATGTAAATCTGGGGTATGGATTGCATGCCATTATAGTATTGATAAAGTCTGTAATAATTTCACTGAATACTTAGATGTTTGCGCATTTTAATTGTTATTTTATTTGTAGTAGAAAGGTTACACAAATAACCATGAAAAAAACAATATTTAATTTATTTATATCCTTAGTAGCATGTTTACTTTCAATATTGATAATTTCATTACTATTTGATCAAAAATTATGGTTTTCTTTCTATTTAGATTTTAAAGAGCTAGGTAACTATTTCGACATGACTTTAAGTCTTTGGAAGACTATATTTACAGATTGGATATTTTTAGGAGTTCTTTGCATATGGGCAATCATTACTTTTTTGAAAAAGAAAAATATAGAAGAAGCTATTCATTTTACAATCCTCGGATTTCATAGTGATATCATTATAAAAATAGCTTGGATGCTCATTGCTTGTGGTAGTATCGCTTGTGTTATAAATTATTGGGTGTGTACACTTATAGCATGGTTCACCGCTTTGATTATTCCCTATGTAGTTTTTATTACTACTTACTCATTTTTACAAAAAAGCAATTTTTCTAATTCACTAAACTACAACCGCAAAGACAAGTAAGGCTATCTTTTATATATCAAAAATTTCGCTTACTAGTAATTCTGCTTGTCAACTAGCTCGCCCCGTAAAGGGGGGGTGCTTCCTTGCAAAATTTGTGACCCGAATTGTCAAGTCAATTGCAACACAGTTGAATAGTAAACTTCATATGGTGT
>CALBJM010000280.1 GCA_937893225.1 uncultured Erysipelotrichaceae bacterium
CGTGTATTTAATCATGTTGGCAGAGGTTTTCCATACTTTCAAGATGTCTTGAAAAACAAATGGAATTCACCATATAAAGATTGGTTTTATATCAATTTTGCTGACAAAAATCATGAAGATGGATTTTGGTATGAAGGTTGGGAAGGCCACCAAGAACTTGTAAAGCTGAATCTACAAAATCCAGAAGTGGAAAATTATCTCATTTCCAGCGTTGACCAATGGATCAATGAATTTCATATCGATGGGTTGCGTTTAGATGTTGCTTATATGGTAGATAAAACTTTCATGCATGAATTGTGTGACCATGTACGCCAAACTCATCCAGACTTTTTTTTCTTAGGTGAAATGATTGGTGGAGACTATAACCAGATCATGCAAGATAACCTACTAGATAGCGTTACAAATTATGAATGTCGCAAAGGCTTATATTCTTCCTTAAATAGTATGAATCTATTTGAAATAGCATATTCTTTAAATAGACAATTCGGAAAAGAACAATGGTGCCTTTATACAGGAAAACATTTATTAAGCTTCGTAGATAATCATGATGTTGATAGAATAGCATCTACACTATCCGATCCAGAAGATTTACCACTTATCTATGCACTTTTGTATGCCATGCCAGGTATTCCATGCATATATTATGGTAGTGAATGGGGCATAGAAGGAAAAAAATCCAATCATTCAGATGATGCCTTACGTCCATGCATTGATGCACCGCAATGGAATGCTTTATGTGGTTTGATTCAAAAACTCAATACGATTCATAAACAATACCACGTATTTACAGACGGTGACTACACACAACTCTATGTTCAAAACAAGCAACTCGTCTTCAAACGAAGAACGAATGATGAACAAATTATTTTTGCTTTGAACATTGATACACAAGAGGCCACAATGTATTTTCCACTAGAAGTAGATGCTGCTCTTGATTTATTCACACAAGAAAATATAAAGCTCTACGATCATATACAACTGAAACCAAAAACATTTCAATTCTTATACACACATTTCTAAAAAAGGCCGAGAAAATTATTTCTCAGCCTTTTCTAATAATCGTTTCATATCCTCTGGTTCTTCTAATACTATATGAATATCCTTATGTGTAAACGGTTGTTTTAAGTCTAAAACAGCACAATGCAACGCAGGTCTTTCCATATATTTTTGAGAACCACCATACAATGTATCCCCACACAATGGATGACCAATACTAGCCATACCAGCTCGAATTTGATGGGTTCTACCAGTTAAAATCGAAATTTCCACAAAACTATATGCTTTATATTCTTTTAATACACGATATTTTGTAATACATTTTTTTCCATCAGATGAAATTTTTCTTTGTTTACTTCCATCAATACGCTTTAAAGCATATTCTAAAACACCTTGTTTTTCATCAAAATGCCCTTCAGCAATCGCATGATATACTTTATGTAAATCTTCTTTAGCTCTTTGTGCACTCAATCTCGCACAAGCTGGTTGGCTTTTCGCATATACCATGATACCAGAAACATCTTTATCCAATCTTCCTACAGCACGAATCTTAAAACCATTTTGATAGTAATTTTGCAACAAAGTCCCCATATCATCATCTAAATGCTCGTGCGTTGGATGACATACCATTCCTGCAGGTTTGTTCACAATAACAAGATCCTCATCTTCATATAGAATATCAGGCTTACCAGACATACGCAAAGCATGAGGCAAATCTTTTTCCGCAAAAGTCAGTGTTATCTTGTCACCGGTATATACTGGCTGCGTGACACGACATTCTTTTCCATTTAATACTATACCATGTGTAAACTTTAATCGTGATATTTCTCTACGACTTAAGCCGACACTCTTACTTAAAACAGCCTTTATAGGAAGGCTGTTTTCTGTTTCTTCAATCGTAACTTCAATTGTTTTATTCATCTGTATCACTAGTAATTTGACTTCTCAAATAAGAATCCACAAAACCATCTAGATCCCCATCCATAACAGACTGAATATTTCCAACTTCATATCCTGTTCGCAAGTCTTTTACCATCGTATATGGTGCAAATACATAGGAGCGAATTTGCGAACCCCATTCATTGGCTTTCACTTCTCCTTTAATAGATGCCATTCTCTCTTCTTGCTCACGAATCTTCAATTGCAACAACTTACTCTTTAACTGATTTAAACAAGCTTCTCTATTCTGCAACTGTGAACGTTGTGTTTGACAAAATACAGTAATACCTGTTGGAATATGTGTCATACGCACTGCAGAATCTGTTTTATTGATATGCTGGCCACCTGCTCCAGAAGAACGCATAGTGATAACTTCTAAATCTTTATCATCAATTTCAATATCCATGTCATCTTCAAATTCCGGAACGATTTCAACAGAAGCAAATGAAGTATGTCTTCTCGCATTAGAATCAAATGGAGAAATACGTACTAAACGATGTACACCATTTTCTGCTTTCAAATACCCATATGCCATTGGTCCTTCGATTTGTACAGAACAAGACTTCAATCCAGCTTCTTCACCTTCTTGGTAATCGAGAAGCGTGATTTTATATCCTTTTCTTTCACAATAGCGCATGTACATTCTATACAACATACCTGCCCAATCCATTGCTTCTGTTCCACCAGCACCTGGATGAATTTCCAATATCGCATTATGGTTATCATATGGTCCTGACAATAGTACTTGGATTTCAAATTCCTCAAATTTTTTACTAGCTTCATGAAACTCTTCTTGCACAAGTTCATTCATGTCTTCATCAAATGTAGCACTCAATTCATTTACAGAATCACTTAAATCAGCTAGAAGCGTTGTCAAAGTATCATAGCTTTCAACAAGTTGTTTGATTTGGTTGTTTGTTTTGATTAATTTCTGCGCTGCTTTTTGATCGTTCCAAAAACCAGCTTCCTGCATTTTTTTATTATTTTCTTCCAACTGTTTTCTTTTAGAATCAAGATCTAATGACTCGCCCATGGACTTCAATTTTTCTTGATTCTTCGAAACAGTTTGTTTCATTTCATATAGTTCCATTAGACCTCCTTATTGGCTTCACTTGCTGGAATAACACGCACATTCATACAGAAAGTCACAATTTCTTGAGAAATCGTTGCCATCATATCTTCAAATAACTGATATCCTTCTTGTACATATGCCTGTAATGGATTGGATTGTGCATAACCTCTTAGACCAATACCATTTCTCAACTTATCCATTGTGTCAATATGATTTGACCAAGCTCTATCAATCGTTCTCAAAGATACTTCTTTTTCAACATTTCTAATCTTATCCTTAACTGGTTCTACCTTAGTTTCATAATATTCCCAAGCTTTTTCATAAACAAAGGAAGAAACATCTTCACGATTTTTACCAGCTAAAGCATCAACTGAAACAAGATCTTTAAAACCAATATCATTCAATCCCTTTACAAGACCTTCACCATCTACATCCTGACTTCTACTTTCCATATTCGTATATGAAGCAACCATGTCAGAAATAACGCGATTAAACATTTGCTGAACAACTGTATGTACATCATCATTTTCAAGAATAAAATTTCTCTGTTCATACATTGTTTCTCTTTGTTGTCTCATAACATCATCATATTGCAGCAATTGCTTACGTGCATCATAATTGACACCTTCTACTCTTCTCTGTGCAGACGAAATTGCTTTTG
>CALBJM010000281.1 GCA_937893225.1 uncultured Erysipelotrichaceae bacterium
CGTATCATTGAAAGCTACAAAAGATGTTTCATTCTGCAAAGCCAACATCTTTGCGATAACATGATCAAAATACGCAGATTGCATACCTGTATTACCAACAGAACCAATTTCTTCCTTATCAACTAAAATAGCACAAGCCGTTCTTTCTGGTGTACCTTCATAATCCAGAATAGCTCTTAAAGAAGTATATGCGCATACTTTATCATCATGCCCATAACCAAGAACCATGGAACGATCCAAACCATAATCTCTTGCCTTTCCTGCAGGAACAACTTCGATTTCAGCAGAAATAAAATCATCTTCTTCAATTCCATACTTTTCTTTCAAAAGATTCAAAATATATGCTTTTACAGGATCTTTTTTTACATCTTTTTGTGGAATAGAACCAACAAGAACATCTAGCGCTTCACCTTCAACGACTTTTGCGCCTGATTTTTCCATCTGCGAACCAGCCAAATGAATCAAAAGATCACTAATACCAACTACTGGATCGTTTTCATCATCCCCAATATTGATATCTACAACACTACCATCTTTTTTAGCAACAACACCAACAAGTGCCATTGGACGAGCAACCCATTGATACTTTTTAATGCCGCCATAATAATGTGTATCTAAAAGTGCTAAACCATTACTTTCATAGAGTGGATGCTGTTTTAAATCTGTTCTAGGGGAGTCAATATGTGCACCTAATAGGTTCATACCTTCACGAATTGGCTTATTACCAATAATAAATGCTAGGAAATTTTTCCCCTTATTTGTAGAATAAACTTTATCGCCTGGCTTTAGTTCATTCACTGTATCCAAGTTTTTAAAGCCTGCTTTTTCTACGAGTGCAATACTATTTTTAACAAATGTTCTTTCTGTTTTAGAAACACTAAGAAAATCTATATACTCTGCATTGAATTGCATTAATTCATGCATTTCAGATTCACTTAATTTTTCCCATACTGTCTTACTCATCTTCATTCTCCTTCTAACCGATACGCCGCAAAAGCTTGTATATAGCGATTTGGTCCTTTTAACAAAAGCTTCATACCAGCTTCATCACATTCCAACATTTCTATATGCAAAACGGGTTTATAATCGTCAAACAATTTAATTTTATCATAAGGAAGAAAACAAATCATATTTTCTTCTTCTGGATAAAGCATTTCTATAATTTTATGCAAAACATTTTCAATATTTGTTTCATTTTTACATGAAATACAAATTCCAGGTAAACAAGATTGATCTTCTAATAAATCTACTTTATTGAATACACGCAAAACAGGAATTTCATTTGCCCCAATTTGCTGCAAAGTTTCTTCTGTTACGGCAATCTTTGTTTCATATTCCTTATCACTCGCATCTATAACGTGAATCAATAGATCTGCTTCTTTTGCACTCGATAAAGTACTCTTAAACGCTTCTATCAATCCATGCGGCAAATCAGAAACAAATCCAACAGTGTCATACAATAAAAACTGCGTTCCATTATAATGAATGTTTCTAATAGAAGTATCTAATGTTGCAAATAACATGTCTTCTTCATATACCATATTTCCATTTGCATCGGTCATATGAATCAAACGATTCATCAAAGATGACTTTCCAGCATTCGTATATCCAACTAATGCAACTCTACGAATCATTGTCTTATTTCTTCTTCTTTCATCTTGTGTACGCCGCACTTCAATTTTACGCAATTCACCTTTTAAATCTTGTATACGCTTTTGGTACTTACGTGCAATTATGGCAGAGCGCATTTCTCCTGAGCCACGATTGTTGACTGCCCCGCCCCTTGCTCTTTCCGTATCAGTTTCACTGTTCAAAATACGCGGAAGATCATACTGTAATCTTGCCATTTCAGTTTGTAATTTTGCTTGTCTGCTTCTTGCTCGCATGGAAAAGATATCCAAAATCAAAGCCGTGCGATCGATAACATTGCATTCACAAGCCGCAGATATACGTTGGGCTACTTGTACGCTAAGCGTATTATAAAAAACAACTAATTCTGCAGAATGTTCCTTGACCAATGTATGTAATTCTTCTAACTTTCCACTGCGAAATGCGAAGCGTGAATCCATAGAATTTGATTTTTGT
>CALBJM010000282.1 GCA_937893225.1 uncultured Erysipelotrichaceae bacterium
CTGCTGATATGACATCGGAAGAAACCTTTGAAAGAGAGATGAGACCGTTGAGAAGCATTCAAGACAATTATGAGAAGATTGTTTTGACACTAGATCGATTCTCTCTTGGAAATTATGATGGCATAAAAGTTGTGGATGTTATTGACTGGTTGCTAGGATAGAGGTGATAAAAGTGGATGAAGAAGAATTGAAATGGAAACTTATTCAAGAAGAAAGTATTGAGAAGAATGAATGGATCGATATTCGTAGGTGTACGTATCAGTTTCCTAATGGTAGTGCATTTGGTCCATATTATAATTTTACAAAGAAGAGTTATGCAATCATTGTTGCACAAGATGTAAATGGCAAGTATTTGTGTGTAAAACAGTATCGACATGGTATTGATGCTATTACAACAGAATTTCCTGCTGGAGCGATAGAACAAAAAGAATTGAATGCTACAAAAGACAAAGAAGTTGCTGCGCTAGAATGCGCAAAAAGAGAACTCATGGAAGAAACAGGCTATGCTTCTGTAGATTGGACACATTTGATTACGATTCCTTCTTCTCCAACAGATGCAGATAACTATGCATATTGTTTTTTGGCAAAGAATTGTGAAAAGGTAACACAATTACACTTAGATGCTACAGAAGTATTAGAACCAGAAAAGTATAGTGCACAACAAATCGATGCATTGATAAAACAGGAATCTTTTCAACAACCGTTGCATGTGATGTGTTGGTTGTTAGCTAAGGTGCATGAAAAATAGTAGTTAGTTTTTGGTTATGTTTTTTATTTCTTTTGTAAAAAATATGTAATACATATGTTAGAATTACAACAACTAATGAAAAGGGGAATCATTATGTATGAAAATCTTGCAAAAGAAATAATCAAAGGTGTAGGTGGTCAAGAAAATATAGATTCTTTGACACATTGTGTTACACGTTTGCGCTTTGTCTTAAAAGATGTATCCAAAGTCAATGAAGAAGCACTCAAAGCTACAGAAGGGGTTGTTGGTGTAGCAAAAAGTATTGGACAATTTCAAGTTATCATTGGAACACATGTAGGAGATGTCTATAAAGCTGTACAGCAAGTTTTACATGGTCAAGAAGGTCCTAAAGAAGAAAAGAAAGAGAAATTTCATAGAACACCTTTACAACACTTTATTAGCATCATGACAGATGTCTTTGCACCATTCTTTAGTGTGATTGCCGCATGTGGTATTTTAAAAGGTTTTTTGCCATTGCTTGCTGCAGCAGGTGTGTTGTCGAATACAAGTGGAACATATACGATCTTGTATTCTTTAGCTGATGGTTTTTTCTATTATTTGCCTATTATGCTTGCTTATACTTCTTCTAAGAAGTTTGGTTTACCAGTTATAGAAGGCTTGGCAATAGGAGCTGGTCTTTTGTATCCAAACTTGCTTTCGACATCTACTGCAGCACATGATAGCTTATTTGGAATTCCTGTAACAATGCCTCCAGGAGGGGATTATACAACAACGGCTGTGCCTATCATTGTAGCTATTGCTTTTGCAGCTTGGTTTGAAAAATTGTATGCTAAGCATATTCCCGCAATGATCAAGTCTTATGTTGTGCCATTGATTACGTGTTTTGTGACATTTGTATTGACACTATTTGTGATTGGGCCTGCGGCTACTTGTGTTACGCATTTTCTTTCCTTTGTGTTGAATCATTTGGAAGCGTGGAATAATT
>CALBJM010000283.1 GCA_937893225.1 uncultured Erysipelotrichaceae bacterium
ATTAAGTCTGCTGGTCCTTCTACGCCAGTTGAAATCATTGGTTTGAATGAAGTACCTGAAGCAGGTGATCTATTCAGAAACTTTGATGATGAAAAGGAAGCAAGAGCACTTGCTGATAGAAGACGCAGAAGAAAGCAAGAAGCTGAAAGAAGACAAACAAGTGCTATGACTCTTGAGGATTTATCAGCACAGATTGAAGCAGGTAATATCAAGGAAATCCCTATTATCATTAAAGCTGACGTGCAGGGTTCTGCAGAAGCAGTTAAGTCTTCTATGGAAAAATTGTCTGTTGGCGATGTTAAGATCAAAGTCATTCATGCTACTGCTGGTGCTATTACAGAAAGTGATATCATGCTTGCAGATGCATCGAATGGTATGATCATTGGTTTTAATGTAAGACCAGATGCAAATATTCGTAAGAAGGCAGAAGAAGCGGGCGTAGAAATCCGTTTGCATAACATCATTTATAAAGCAACAGAAGAAATGGAACTTGCCATGAAGGGTATGCTAGAACCAGTTTATGAAGATGTGACAATTGGTGAAGCAGAAGTTCGTGAAACATATAAGGTTTCTAAAGTTGGTACGATTGCTGGTTGTATGGTTACGGATGGTAAGGTCAAGGCACATTGTGGTGCTAGATTGATTCGTGAAGGTATTATCGTTTATGATGGGAAACTTGGTTCTTTGCAGAGATTTAAAGATCAAGCAAAGGAAGTTGTTTCTGGATATGAATGTGGTTTAACGATTGAAAACTACAATGATATCAAAGTAGGCGATACACTTGAGTTCTATGAGGCACAGGAAGTTCCTGTTGAATAAGCATGGCAAAAAATTTCAAACAAAAAAGACTTGAAGGCATTATTCGTAAAAATATTTCTGAAATCGTACAATTTGGCGTTAAAGATCCAAATGTTGGATTTGTTACAATTACGGATGTACAAGTATCCAATGACCATTCTTATGCAAAAGTATTTTGTGAATTTTTAGGTCAAGATGCAAGAGCACAAGCTGGCTTAAAGGCATTAAATCGTGCAAAGGGATATATTCGTACGGAATTGTCTCAGAGATTGAGTATTCGCAGATGTCCTGAACTCATTTTCGTTATTGATGAAATAGAAAGAAAAGCACGTCATATCGATGATATTATTGCTTCATTACATGTGAATGATGAAGGGAATGAATAATTATTAAGATCCTACGGAAACGTAGGATCTTTATTTTTTTGTGAATGTAAAGGCTTACACCATAATTTTCACATTTTTGTCATTTTCTTTATGAATGATTTACAGTATACTAATCCTCGTTAAGGGGGAAAATCTCATGGAATAGAAGAGTTTATTTTCCACAAAGACTATGGTTGCGACTGCTTTAGGTGCAGCATTGTTCTTTGTATTATTTGCTTTCGTTAAGGTACCTAGTCCAATCCCAGAAACAAACTTTCAGCTTGCGTATGGTGTTAGTGCATTCTTTGGATGCTTATTTGGTCCTATTGCATCTTGCTTGATTGCATTTATCGGACATGCATTAAATGATTTTATGATGTATGGTTCAGCTTGGTGGAGTTGGATCATTGCTTCTGGTGTTGCTGGATTAGTTTCTGGTTTTGCTTTCAAATATACAAGTTTAGATGAAGGCGTATTTGATAAGAAAGCAATCTTATCCATTATTGTTATCAATGTGATTGGTTGTGCTATTGCATTCTTATTAGTTGCACCTGGTTTAGATGTTTTGATTTATGCAGAGCCTGCTAGTAAGGTATTCTTGCAAGGATTGATGGCATTTGTGGCAGATGGTATTTCATCTATCGTTGTATGCTTACTACTTGCTGCAGCATATGCTAAAACACGTACAAAGAGTGGTTCTTTGGATCAGGAATAATGCAGTGTAGACCTGTTCTGTATGTATTACACTACAGGTTTTTTTTCTTTTTATGAGGTATATATGAACACGATGATTGAATTCAGAGATTTTTCTTTTCAATATAAAACACAAAAGAAACCAACGCTACATCATTTAAATCTAAAAATCAATGCAGGTGAAAAGATTTTGATTGTTGGACCAAGTGGTTCAGGAAAATCTACACTTGGACATTGTATCAATGGGCTGATCCCTTTTGCATATCCTGGAAAAAAAGAGGGCAAGTTATTTATCAATGGAATCGATAGTGAAAAACTTGATATTTTTTCTTCTAGTAAGCAAGTGGGAACTGTCATGCAAGATACTGATGCGCAGTTCGTTGGTTTAAATGTAGGAGAAGATATTGCTTTTGCTTTAGAAAATAATAATGTTCCTACCGATAAGATGCATACGATCGTAGAAAAAGTTGCTCATTTGGTCGGTATGTCCAAGTTCCTTGAACAATCCCCATTGGAATTAAGTGGTGGACAAAAGCAAGATGCCTGTATGGCTGGTGTTATGGTAGATGAGGCACCAATATTGTTGTTTGATGAGCCATTGGCAAATCTTGATCCAGCTACTGGTAAACTTGTTATTGAATTGATTGATCAAATCAATAAAACACAAAACAAAACAATTGTCATTATTGAACATAGATTAGAAGATGTATTACATTGTCCAGTAGATAGAATCGTGCTTGCAGATTGCAAGCCGGAAGAATTATTCGCAACTACACTATTAGAAGATAATGGCATTCGTTTGCCACTCTACGTACAAGCTATGAAATACGCAGGCGTAGACCTTTCAAAAGTTAAAAATCTGGCGGATGATACGCATTATGATCTAGGCAAAGAGGCTGAAAAACTACGCACTTGGTATGAAACGAACAAGCAAGTGCAAGAAAATACACAAGAACAACCATTGCTAGAAATCAAAAATTTGTGTTTTTCCTATGATGGGATCAAGCCAATTCTAGATAATGTATCTTTGACAGTGCACAAAGGTGAAATGCTTTCCATTGTAGGAAGAAATGGTGCAGGAAAATCTACATTATGCAAATGTATTTGTGCTTTTGAAAAGAATGACAGTGGACAACTCTTTTTTGATGGAGAAGATATGCAAGATCTTTCTGTAAAAGAAAGAGCTGATAGAATTGGATATGTTATGCAAAATCCAAATCAAATGATTTGTAATACAATGATCTACGATGAAGTGGCTATGGGACTTGTTAATCGAAATGTACCACAAGACAAAATCAAGGAAAAGGTAGAACAAACATTGAAAATCTGTGGACTGTATCCGTTTAGAAATTGGCCTATATCAGCACTTAGTTATG
>CALBJM010000284.1 GCA_937893225.1 uncultured Erysipelotrichaceae bacterium
GTTCTTTTGTGTCAATATGATAGAAATTTTCCATCATCTTAAATGCTTGTGCACTAGCTACGATTTTCATATCTGGGTAAAGTGCAAATAAGTCAGGGATGACAGAACAATGATCAGGTTCCATATGTTGAACGACCATGTAATCTAATTTTTTGCCATTTAAGACTTTTTTTAGATTTTCTAGGAATTGTCTAGATACTGAACTATCGATTCCATCCATCAAACAAGTCTTTTCATCATCAATAAGGTAGTTGTTATAGCTCATTCCGTTTTTAACTGGATATACATTTTCGAATAATTCAATTCTTCTATCATTTGCACCTAGATAGTAGATATCATTTGCGATTTTCCTTGTATTAAACATTTTATATGCCTCCACACATGAAATTCTAAATCAGAACATGGAAATAATAAACTGGTTTATTTACAGCTTTGATATAATATTCATATAAAATACTTTGGAGGCTTTATGAAATACAGTAAATTAGGGAATAGTGATTTGGAAGTTTCTAGAATTTGTTTAGGTTGCATGGGATTTGGTGAACCTGAAGAAGGGCGTCATAAGTGGACTCTTCCATATGCAGAAGCAAAGCCTATCATTGCGCATGCTTTAGAACAAGGCATAAATTTTTTTGATACTGCTATGGCATATCAATCCGGAACTAGTGAAGAATTTGTTGGAAGAGCTATTCGAGAATTAACAAATCGAGAAAATGTAATTATTGCTACAAAATATTCACCTCGTAATACTGAAGAATTATTGCAGCGTTATAGTGGTGCGCAATGGATTGAAAAATGTGTGGATGATTCATTGATGCGCTTAGGAATGGATACGATTGACTTGTATATTATGCATTTTTGGGATTATGAAACACCGGTTGAAGAAACATTGCGTACATTAACGGATTTACATAAAAAAGGCAAAATTCGTGAGATTGGAGTATCGAATTGCTATGCGTGGCAACTTGCTAAAGCAAATGCATTAGCGGAAAAATTAGGTTTATTAAAATTTATTTCTATCCAGTCTCACTATAATTTGCTTGCAAGGGAAGATGAAAGAGAATTGGTGAACTATTGCAATGAAGATAATATTGCGATGACGCCATATAGTGCACTTGCTGCAGGTAGATTGTCTAGAAAACCAAGTGAAACAACGAAAAGATTAGCGTTAGATGCGTATGCGAAAAGTAAATATGACGCAACTTCTGATGAAGATGAAAAAATCATTGATCGAGTTGCTGAGATAGCAGAAAAAAGAAATGTTACAATGACAGAAGTTTCCTTGGCGTGGCTATTGACAAAAGTGACTGCACCGGTAGTTGGTGCAACCAAAGTTTCTCACATAGATGGGGCTGTTCGGGCTTTGAATCTACAATTGAGTGAAGAAGATATTGCGTATTTAGAAGAGCTCTATGTTCCACATGCACTTGTTGGAGTCCTTGGTACAACAGAGTGGAAAAAACAGAAGAAATGAATCTATGGCAAATATTTTTGAGTATTTAAAATGGAGAGCAGATATCCCATTTTCAGCGGATCCATTCAATGAAGTAGATAATCTAGTCTTAGCACAATTAGCATATACGGATTTTGATGGCTGCGTTCCTGGAATCGATTCTGATGCATCTGTGACACTGCATGAAATTTATAAAAAATATTATGAGATTCATACAAAGGATGAAATATTGGCAAGGACAAGTTTTATAGCATGTGCACCTCTATTAATGGATGATATGGTAGATTCAAATAGATATGGAAACATTCGTTTTAAAGGCTATGTGAACTACATTGATGGAGAAAAGTGTGAAAAAAAAGAAGATTAAAGAGCACGACAAAAAGAAGTGGAAA
>CALBJM010000285.1 GCA_937893225.1 uncultured Erysipelotrichaceae bacterium
TGCGGAGGTATATCGACAGTTATTAAATGTTGAAAATCGTATACGTAGGCTATTCAAAATTGATAGTGTTGAAACACCTGTTCCATATGCAGAATATACTGTAGATGCTATAGGTATGATTACATTACATAAGATGCGTGGGGATGTATCAAGCTTAGAATTATATGGCAATAATTTGAATATGCCAGATGATTGGTATCCAGATACTATAGATTCTAATGCATTTGAAGAATGCAAGAGTCTTTCTGAGCTATATATTAATCAAGGTGAAACAACGTTGGAAAATAATGTGTTTGCTGGGGTAGAAAGTCCAAAACTAACCATCATTCCTTTAATGGGTAAGCTCTACTTACATCTTGAAGAAGAAGGTATGCCATATAGTTTTGGTATTGCGGATGATCAAGTATTTTATTTGGACTTTACGGTAAGTGGGCAAGAACTATTTGATTGTTGGAAATATGCATTGGTTGGCTATAACACAAAAGAAAGTTTTGCTTCAGCAATGCATCAACAACTTATAGATAGTGGAATGGATGAAGATAGTGAAAATTTTGCTTCTGCATTGCTTGCCTTAGAAAATGAAAAGTTACAAGAAGCGAAAACACGTTTTTTAACGATATATCACGTACCTGAAGGATATGAAGTGGATATTGATGCAACGTTTCCTGAGGATGAAACAGTAGAAGATAGCGATACGATTTTAGAAGAAAATCCATTAGAAGCACAAGATGAGGGGGTAACTGAATGATTGTTGAACAATCTAAACAAATTTTGAATGAAGTAAAAAAGGCATTTATTGGAAAAGATGAAATTGCTGAAAAAGTATTGATGACGATTTATGCAGGAGGACACGTCCTTTTGGAAGATCGACCAGGTGTAGGAAAAACAACACTTGCCTTGGCATTTGCGAAAACACTGGGTTTAACAAATAAAAGAATTCAGTTCACTCCAGATACACTTCCATCTGATATCACAGGTTTTACAATGTTTAATCGTGAAAAAAACCGTTTTGAATATCGACAAGGTGCTGCAAATTGTCAATTGTTACTTGCGGATGAAATCAACCGTACTTCTCCAAAAACACAATCTGCATTACTAGAAGTCATGCAAGAACATACAGTTACAGTAGAAGGTAAAACATATGCACTACCATCTCCGTTTATCTGTATTGCAACACAAAACCCAATTGGCTATGCAGGTACACAACCTCTTCCTGAATCTCAATTGGATAGATTTATGATTTGTCTTTCCATTGGTTATCCTTCATTGGAAAATCAAATCCGTATTATCAATACATATAAAAATAATTCACTATTGGATGATTTATCAGTCGTGACAAATGCTGAGAATATTCTTGAAATACAGAAGTATCTTTCTTCTATGAAAGTAAGTGATTCTGTTTTGCAATATGCTATTAAATTATGTGAAGCAACACGTGTGCATTCATTAGTAGAAGTGGGTGTTTCACCTCGTGGTGTTTATGCGCTTGTTTGTATGATGCGCGCATGTGCAGTTTTACATGAAAGAAATTATGTTATTCCAGAGGATGTTCAATATATTTTCCAAGATGTTTGTGCACATCGACTTGTATTACGTACACAAGCAAAAGTAGATGGTATTACCGCGCGCTGTCTTACAAGAAATTCTTGAGACAGTGAAACCTGAGAATTAACATGAAAAAAATGAGAATTATCTATGCGATACAAATTATCGCAACGATATTGTTTTTGTTCCTTTTTTCACAGACTTTCTTTTTTGCATTGGCAATCATTTTACTTGTATTGCCTTGGGTCTATAAAATACTTATGGAGCGTCAAATCAAGAATATACAAGTTAAATTGGAAGTATCACAACATGTGCATTGTGGAGAAAAGATTCTTTTGAAAATTCATGTCGAAGGAAACCAAAAAATGCGATTTGTTAGAGGCATATCTTGTCCAATCGAAATTCGAAATTATTTGTATGATCGAACGATAACAAAACAATATTTTCTCGAATTCAGTGATTTTGCAGATGATTTTGAAACATATATTGAAACACCTACATGTGGAAAGATTTCATTTTCATTAAAACAAATTCAATTTTTAGATTTGATGTATCTGTTTGAATTCAAAAAGACTATTAAGCAAACAGTGCATACGACTGTTTATCCTTTTGAAAGAAAAGTAGAAGTCATTTTCAGCAATGATATACATGGTTA
>CALBJM010000286.1 GCA_937893225.1 uncultured Erysipelotrichaceae bacterium
GGTTCTGCATAGAATTGGAAGGATATTGCGACCATTATGCCGAAAACTATTCCGATTTTCATACAAGTGAAAAGTACATTTTGTGCAATTTCTTTTTTTTCAGCACCAATGGCTTGTGCGGAAATCGTGGAAACTGTTGAAAGCATTGCTGATGGTACAAGAAACAAAAATGAAATGATTTTTTCTACGATTCCTACCGCAGCCGAAACTTCTACACCTCGAGAGTTAGCGATAATTGTAATAATTAAAAAGGATATTTGAATAAATCCGTCTTGTAGGCTTACAGGTACGCCTATCTTTAGTATGGATGATAGAACTGCCTTATTTGGTTTTAAGTCTGTGAGTTGTATTTGTACTAATTTCTTTTTCATAATAGCAATCAATGAAAAGAAAACGCTGATTGCTTGTGCGCAAATCGTTCCTAGAGCAGCGCCTACTGCTTTGAAATGAAATGTTCCAATGAATAAAAAATCTAATGCAATATTTGCGATGCAAGCAATTGCGATAAAATACATTGGAGTTTTTGAGTCTCCCAATCCTCTGAAAATAGAAGAAATCATATTATATGCAATAATAAATGGGATGCCTATAAAACAAATTTGTAAATATTGTGTTGCTTCTGGTATTGCTTCTTGAGGGGTTGCCATGATTGCAATAATGGTATCTGTAAGAAGGAAAAGCGATATAGCTAAAATAATTGCTAGAACAGAGAATAAAACAATACTATTTCCAATAATTTTAGAAATTGCTTTTTCGTTATGTGATCCAACATATCTTCCAATCATAACGATAATACCCATAGATAGTCCTACAAGCATGACTGTAATCATGTGCATGACTTGTGATCCAATCGATACGCCTGAAATAGAGGAAGATCCATTATATTGTCCAACAATAAATAAGTCAGCCATGCCATAGAGTGTTTGCAAAAAGTTAGATAATAAAAATGGTAGTGAGAAGATAGCTATATTTTTTAATAAATTTCCTTGTGTTAAGTCTTTTGTCATTGTTTATGTGTCCTTTCTGTTACAGGTATTTCAATTTGTGTTAAATGTTGACTTTTGTCTTTTGTTAATCCTTCATCAATGAGCGTGATTTCACGTGAAAAAAACGTTGGTTCATAATTATTCTGCTGCATATATTGCAAGAGCATTTCATAGTATGGTTTGGATGAATTGTGATGTCCATGAAAAGTTATAGATATAGTGTGCATGCACGGGATAGTCATGGACGGGGCATCATAATCATCTTCTGGGTAAAGAACGATGAATACTGAATCATATTGTTCGAATTCTTTTTGTATAAGTCTTTCTTTTGATATCCCTAGACCTACATTTCCTAAGTAAACGATCGTTTCTCTTTGATT
>CALBJM010000287.1 GCA_937893225.1 uncultured Erysipelotrichaceae bacterium
TTTTCACAAGAAAAATTAGATAAATATATCCATGATTCTGCAAAATTGTATGAAGGAAAAACGAATAGACTACCAATCATACAAATTGGTCCTACTATTGGTACTTATGCTGGAGAAGATGCTGTATGTTTTGCATGGTTTGCAAATGATTAACAAAAAGGAAGCAATCGCTTCCTTTTTTGGACTATTTAGCACGCATGAAGAATTTAAAATAGTGTTTTTTCCTTGATAATAGGAATTCTGGATGTGTACGTGCTCCCCAAGTGTTATCCCCAGCAACACCCATTTGTTCTTCATTTATAACAATAGCTGTTTCATAGGAATTTGGTAATTCTGTTTGATGCTTTGCATTTTCTATCACATATGGTGTATATGGTAAAACAGAGCATTCAAATGATTTTCCAGATATTGTTAAAACATGCTTATTATCGTAGATAGCACATTCTCTTACACCTGTGCGATTTCCACACTCTTGTGGATACAAATATGGTGTCATGTTTTCTTTTACTTGATAAGAATATCTTCCAAGTATTGCACCCGTATTTCGATCGATATAATTTTCTTTTGGACCATTACCATAATATGTCACTTTGTTCGCTTCTGGATATGTTTCTAAAAGCATGCCAAAGCATGGCATTTCAATGTGTGACATATTTTCTGGCATGTCCATCTCGACTGCAATAGTACCATCTCCATTGATCGTATACACTACTTTTAATGCAATTTCCGTACTTGGCAATTCATAATGTGTATAGATCCTACAATAACTTACTTGCTTTTCATATTTATCAAAACATTGTTTTGCATACAAAGAATTGATTAACCACTGTCCATAACGATAGCCATATGCATTTTCTACATCATTATTTGTAGAAGCTCTAAAGAAATTAGGCCGTAATGGAACTCTGATCCATTCTTTTCCATGTACTTTATAAGAAACAATTCCTTTTTGCTTTGAATAGATGAGAGAAAAACCATTTCCTCTTACGCCAATATTGAGATAGTCCTCAGTAATTGTTACAGGCAATTTAGAAATGCCACATTTCTTCGATGCTGGACATACATATTGCTCATGTGCCACTTCCAAATCATCTTTCTCTACTTGAACATATATTGCGTATTCATTTCCATCTGCAGGAATAATAAATGGCATAGGCATGGAAGTAAGCTTTCCTGCTTCACATTCTAGTGACACTTGTTTTTGTTCAACAACATATCCATTTTGCATGAGAGAAACTCTGATAACAAAATCAGAAAGATTCCAATACAGATATTTATTTGCAAATTGAATTACCTTTTTGTTAATTGAAATTTTTATATTTTGATAACAATATTTCACTTCTTGCATCTTTGGTGTTACAGTCCTATCTGCAAATAACAAACCATTGCCGCAAAAATCATAATCACTTGGTCTTTCCCTAAAATCACCACCATAATGTAAACTACCATTTACCAACAATGCTTGATCTACAAAATCCCAGATAAAACCGCCTTGATACTTAGGATATGTATCTTCAAGATTTGTATATTTATATAACGCCCCATTACTATTGCCCATAGAGTGTGCATATTCGCATAAAATAAATGGTTTCTTAGGATTTTGTTGTAATATTCTTTCAATTTCTGCAGCAGGTGTATACATTCTTGAAATCATGTCTGTAGTATCAGGATATCTTTGATCTAAAGATACACCTTCATAATGTACTAATCTAGAAGAATCTTGCTTTCTGAAAAATTGCGACATTTCATAAATATTTTTGCCGCCAAATGATTCATTGCCACATGACCATATTAAAATACATGGATGATTTTTATCTCTTTCATACATACTTTTTGCACGATCAATGAGAACATCTTTCCATTCTGGCTTATCATCTGGAATCACAAGTGAACGATCGAACATCTCTGACCATGTGCCATGCGTTTCTAAGTTCACTTCATCAATAACATACATTCCCATTTCATCACATAAATCATAAAAGAAATTTTGATTAGGATAGTGAGAAGTACGAATCGCATTGATGTTATTTTCTTTCATCACTTTGATGTCATTCTTAGTTAGTGCATATGATACTACTCTACCGCTTTCCGCACAAAATTCATGACGATTTACACCATGAAAAACAATACGCTTACCATTCAAATACATCAAACCATCATGCAATTCAAATTTCCGAATACCAATATTTTGTCTAATAAATTCAACATACCCATCCATATCCTTCACACGTATAACAACATGATACAAATATGGTCTTTCTGCGTACCACAAACTAGGATCTTTGATTGTAAAAGAAATATGGTCATCCACCATTTTTCCTTCATCTATAACACGATTTTCTGCATCACACAAAGTACATGAAACTTCATTAGCTGTATCCTTTGTCAAAATATCAGTATCTACATTGACATCCACAGATTTTCCAATTTTTTGCATGTTTTGCGTTATTTTTAAATCGTTTATATGAACGCGTGGTATAGATTGTAATTCAACATCTCTAAATATTCCTGAAAATCTCCAAAAATCCTGATCCTCTAACCAACTTCCTGATGTAAATCGATAAACATTCACAGCTATTTTATTTTTTCCTTCGACAAGATAATCTGTAATATCAAAAGCAGATGGTGTAAAACTGTCCTCACTATATCCTACAAATTTTCCATTCACCCATAATGCAAGACCACTTTCTGCTCCATGAAATACGATTCTTGTATCTGTATTATCTTTTAAAAGAGAACGATCAAAATATGTAATATAACTTCCTATTGGATTTTCATTTGGAATTTGTCCAGGACGAATATCTTCTCTTGCTGACCAAGGATATATTTGATTTACATACATTGGTGTTCCATAACCTTGCATTTGTATGTGCGCAGGTACTGCAATTTCATCCCAATTTTCACAAGAGTACTCTAATGTATAAAAATTTGGAATCACCTCATCTAAACTATTTGCATAATGAAACTTCCAATATCCATTCAAACTATGTATGTAACTACTTTTCTTTTCTTTCATCTCTTCTTCACTCGCATAAAATCTATGAGAAGAAACTGGATCCAAACGATTCACACTAAAAACCGTAGGATCCTTTAACCAATTATGATTCATTTCCATAACAATGGTATATATAAATTAGCTCATCCAGCTGAGTTAAATCTATATACATCTCCTTTC
>CALBJM010000288.1 GCA_937893225.1 uncultured Erysipelotrichaceae bacterium
TCAAGGCATGTATACAGAGGATATTGTAAAGATGGCAATATCTTCTTTTATTTTATCAGCAAGAAACTTAATCAATACACCTTTTAATCTTTATTATGAAATACTTGAACCATCTATTAAACAATCCAGAAAGGAGTCTATTGTACATGATAAAAAGCTACGAAAGATTGAAAAAGCTCAACAAAGAAAAAACAAGAGTGCCTAGAACCGTACAAGATACTATCCCCATAGATACAATCTATAAGGATGGTATTTTTCGTTCTGGTAATAAATATACAAAGAGTTACAGATTCTTAGATATCAATTATAAAATTGCGTCTGGTGAAGATAAAAATAATCTATTTCTAAGTTACAGTGATTTATTGAATTCCTTTGATTCTTCAGTTATGACAAAGATAACTATCAATAATCGAAAAGTGGATATCAAGAAGTTTAAAGAAGATATCTTGATTCCATTAAAAAATGATGGACTCGATAAGTATCGAGAAGAATACAATAATATGCTTTTAGATAAACTATCTGAAAGTGATGATATTATCCAGGAAAAATATATTACGGTAATGATCTTTAAAAATAGTATTGAAGAAGCTAGATTCACTTTTTCTAGAATCACTGCTGAATACTCTACATTGTTTGCAAGACTTGGATCCTCTTGTATCGAATTAAATGCCGAAGAACGATTAAAGATACTTCACGATTTTTATCGAAATGAAACAGAAGAGTTTTCGTTAGATATGAACGATTTAGCAAAAAAAGGACATTCCTTTAAAGATTTAATTACCCCTAGAATGAGTAAATACCACAACAAATATTTTGAATTTGATGGTAAGTATGGAAGAGTTCTTTATCTAAGCAACTATCCAGGATTTTTAAAGGATGAATTTGTATCTGAACTCTGTGACTTAAATAAGAACCTAATGTATTCCATGGACATTATCACCATTCCTACAGATGAAGCGGTTCGTGAAGTGGAAAATAAATTCTTAGGTGTTGAAAAGAATATTACCGATTGGCAAATGAAACAAAATCGTAATAATAATTTTTCAGCCATTATCCCCTATGATATGGAATTACAACGTAAGGAATGTAAAGAATTCTTGGATGATTTAATTGTACGAGATCAAAGAATGATGCTATGTAATATTACAGTTGTACATCTTGCCGACTCCTTAGAAGAACTGGATAAAGATACAGAAACATTAAAGGCAGTAGCTCGTAAATATGTTTGTGAACTGGAAACACTATATTTTTCAAAGCGACAATTAAATGGTCTTCAGACTGTATTGCCAATTGGTGTAAACAAACTCAATATTACGCGTACTTTATTAACTGAAAGTGCAGCTGTATTTATACCTTTCCGTGCTCATGAAATCATGCAAAAAGGTGGTACTTGGTTTGGACAAAATGCAATTACCAATAATCCAATTCTTTGTAACAAAGCTTTATTACAGAATCCAAATTCCTTCTTACTAGGTATTCCTGGTTCTGGTAAATCTTTCCTTACAAAAGAAGAAATTGAATTCTTAATTTTATCTACCAATGATGACATTATTATTGCCGATCCTGAAGGTGAATATGATCCAATCATTAAAGCATTAGGTGGACAAATCATTCGTATTGGAACGAATAGTAAAGATTATATCAATGCGATGGATATGTCAGAAGGATATGGCGATAGTGGCAATGCGATTGCGGATAAATCTCAATTTATCATGTCTTTATTTGAACAATTAGATACAAACCATGGTGGTATATCTCCAATTGATCGTTCCATTATTGATCGTTGTGTATCTTTGGTTTATCAGGATTCCATGACAAACAACTATGTTCCAACATTAAAACATCTTTACAACAAACTACTTGAACAAAGTGAACCTGAAGCTAAATCATTAGCTATCAAGCTTGAATTATTTACAAATGGATCCCTAAATATTTTTGCCCACGAAACCAATGTAGATATCAAATCTAGAATCCTATCGTTCAATATCTTCAGTCTAGGCAAACAATTAAAAACAATGGGATTACTTGTTATTACAGATGCGATTATCAACCGTGTCAATGAAAACTGGAGAAAAGGCAAACGTACACATATCTTCATTGATGAAATTCACGTCATCTTTGAAAATGAAGAAAGTGCAACCTTCTTTGCATCAGCTTGGAGACAATTCCGTAAAAGAGATGCCTATCCAACTGGTATTACACAAAATGTGAAATACTTATTATCAAGTCAACAAGGTACAAGTATGTTATCCAACTCTGAATTTATTGTAATGTTAAATCAATCCGCAAACGACCGAGAAGATTTGGCAAATCTATTAAACATTTCAGAGGAACAAATGGGATATATTACAAATGCACCAACTGGATCTGGATTGATCAAGTATGGTGGTTCTATTGTGCCTTTTGTGAATAAAATGCCAAAAGGATTATTATATGACTTAAATACAACAAAACCTGAAGATCG
>CALBJM010000289.1 GCA_937893225.1 uncultured Erysipelotrichaceae bacterium
ACCATCTAAAAACACTTTCCCTTCAACTGTCAATTGAATGTCAGTATGCTTTAGCATTTCTGCTAATGCCTGTTCATCTTCCAATGAGATGTTTTCTTGTAGTGCTTTCAATGCTGTAGAGCGATACATAGCACCTGTATCTAAATGTACATAATTTAACTTTTTAGCAAGTTTTTTGGCAATAGTGCTCTTTCCAGCAGCACTTGGTCCATCAATAGCTATATTAATTCTCATTATAATTCTCCTATTTTGAAGTCATGATAAAATATATGACAATACCTACAATGATTGCTAAAGCAATAATTAAAACTATCAAAACAATATTTAATATGCGATTGGTTTGACGCATTTTATTTGTTACTTCTGATAAATTATCTTCATAATCATCTAATTGTGCACGCATTTGTGTTGTTTCATTCAATAATTGTTGGCGTGTTGTTCGATCTGCTTCAATATGTCTATTAAATGTATCTGTACTCATCGTGGATTGTTGATGATAAGAATCTGAAACAAATGGAGAAGAAACTTCTTCTTTTGTTTCTACATGACTTTGCTCATTTGAATCAATACCATTTACCATGTTCTGTACTTCTGCCATAATGTCTTCTTTTGTTAATGGCTGCGTAGATTGTGTATCTTGTACAGGTTCTTTTCTTTCTTCTTGTGTTTTTGTCGTATTGCTAAAGAAAGGAATATCCGCTGTGTAATCGCGTGCCTTCGTATATGGCTTTTCTGGTACTTTTGCATTGTTGCGTTCGATTTGTTTTAAAATATTCAAAGAAGTATTCTCACTCGCTGCATTTCCTTGATCGATATTATATTGTTTCACTTCACGTATATATTGATCAAGATAGTCATTATCAAAAGTTGCATCATTCTCATTCTTATAATAAGAAGAAGTATCAAAACTAGGTTGTGATTTTTCTTGTGTTCTCCTACGCAAAGGAGTTGTTTCTTTGGCCTCTGTTTCGTGATTTCTAGCATGTTCAGCATTATGCTCATCACGAATAGAAGATGGCATAGCAAAATTTTGAGAATCAATCTCATTA
>CALBJM010000290.1 GCA_937893225.1 uncultured Erysipelotrichaceae bacterium
AATTCTGGGGCTAATGTTAACGTTTTTTTGGGACAAAATCATTTTTGCTTGACACGTTAAGCGTTGACTTTTTGAATGCAAAAAAGAAGTATAGCAAGATACTATACTTCTCAAAACTATTCAATTTCAATGTAACTACGCTTTGGCAATTCTTCTTTTTCTTCTACCTTTGGTACATTAATTTCCAATACACCACCATTTAACTTTGCCTGGATGTCCTTTTCTTCGACACCTTCACCAACATAGAAACTTCTGCTTACAGAACCAACATAACGTTCCTGTCTGATCAATGAACCTTCTTTGTCCTTTTCATCTTTATTCAGACCTTTTTCTGCTTCAATTGTTAGATAGCCATCATTCAACTGGATCTTTACATCTTCCTTCTTGAATCCTGGTAGATCGACCAGCATCTCATAATGGTCTTTCATATCACGGATATCTGTCTTCAACATATCCTTTTCATGATGTCCGAATAATGGATTCTTTCTTCCAAAGAAATCTCTGTCAAAGTTATCAAAAACATCATAATCATCAAATAAGTTAGGTAAATAATTTCTCATCATAAACAACGCCTCCAAAGTTACCTTTTTCCCTAAGCGGTGCTTAATTGGAGCATCTCTTGTAAGATCCTTTTTTATCTTACAACTGTATATATAGTCTTCTTTTTAGCAGAATCAAGAGGTGAGTGCTATTTTTTGATAAATTTAATTTTTCAATGCATTGATTGGAGATGGAATTCTACCTCCACGATTTACCATGACATCGGCACGTGTTTTTTTCACAGGCATGATTGGTCCCTCACCTAGTAATCCACCAAATACTAATTTTTCACCAGATTTTTTTCCAATGGCTGGAATCAATCTACAGGCAGTTGTTTTCGTATTTATCATACCTATAGCTGCTTCATCAGCTATAATTGCCGAAATGGTTTCAGCACTAGTATCGCCTGGAATAATGATCATATCCAAACCAACAGAGCAAACACACGTCATTGCTTCTAATTTTTCTAATGATAGTATTCCCTTTTCTGCAGCAGCAATCATTCCAGCATCTTCACTTACAGGAATAAATGCACCACTTAGACCACCAACAGATCCACTAGCCATTACGCCACCTTTTTTTACCGCATCATTCAGCATTGCTAAGCAAGCTGTTGTGCCAGGACCACCACATGTTTCTAATCCAATTTCCTCTAAAATCCGGGCTACAGAATCACCTACTGCAGGTGTAGGTGCAAGGGATAAATCTACAATACCAAATGGTACACCAAGTCTTTCAGCAGCTTCTGCGCCAACTAATTGACCCATTCGTGTAACTTTAAATGCTGTCTTTTTAATAATTTCTGCAATCTGATCCATAGATGCTTTTTTACCAGCTTTTCGAATTGCTTCTCTAACTACCCCAGGGCCAGAAACACCTGTATTGATTACCACATCCGGTTCACTTACACCATGAAATCCGCCAGCCATAAATGGATTATCTTCTACAGCATTGCAAAATACAACTAACTTTGCTGCACCAAAACAATTATTATCTTTTGTCATTTCTGCGGTTTCTCTGACAATTTGCCCCATTAATTTAACCGCATCCATATTAATCCCTGCTTTTGTTGAGCCAATATTCACAGATGAACAAACAAGATCTGTTTCTTTTAATGCACGTGGAATAGAACGAATCAAGGCTTCATCACCTGGTGTCATTCCTTTTTGAACAAGAGCAGAATAGCCTCCGATAAATGATGCCCCTACATCTTTAGCAGCCTTGTCTAATGCTTTAGCATACTTTACTGGATCACCACCAGAAACACTCACCAACATTGAAATTGGTGTTACGGTAATTCTTTGATTAATGATAGGAATCCCGTATTTCCCTTCAATATCTTTCGCTACATTTACGAGATTTTTTGCTTTTTTTGTAATTTTGCGATATATTTTTTCACATGATTTATCAATATCTGCATCTGCACAATCTAAAAGGTTGATACCCATTGTAATTGTACGAATATCTAGATTTTCCTCTTCAATCATGCGAATCGTTTCTAAAATATTATTTGAACTTGAAGATAACATATTTCACCTCAAATCGTATGCATAGCATTAAATATATCTTCTGCCATAACGTGAATGTCCAATCCTTCTTCTTTGCCATATTGATCGAAAGAAGATGATATCTCTTGTATCTTTAATCCTTCTGGCACTTCAACAATCATCATCATAGTAAATAAGCCCTGCAATACTTTTTGCGTCACATCTTCAATATTGATATTTTGCTCAGCGCACTTTGTCGCAACATATGCCAAAATACCTGGATGATCTTTCCCAACAACTGAAATAACTGCTCTCATTTTTCCTCCTATTTCTGCAATTCACTTTGTAAATCACTTAATGACAATCCACAATAATACAATTCCATTTCAAAATACTGTTCTACTGTTTTCACCATATCTGCAGTACTATCTTCACACCCCGAAGATTTTTGTTCGTTAGTAAAATTTACAGTACATGCGCCCATCGCACCAATATTTCCTTTCCAGTTATATGTATATTTAATACTGTATTTTGTATAAGTAAAAGTTTTGTTTTTAAAGTCAATAGTATAATTCTCATTATCATTATAATCTTGTTGATATGTACCATCATCTTCAATCGTATAGCCTAGTCGATTGACCAAACGCTTTTTAAATGTATCTTCTACCGTTTTTTCTTCCGAATCGTCATAACTATCATTGGAATCTATGTCTGAAGTATCGATATCTTCATAATACACATATTGTTCAAAGTGCTTTTTCATTTCTTTCGTAATATCAATCTCAGTTTCATTTAACTTCAAATAATTTACAGATCCTTCATACAAGACATCAACAGTTTGACCATTCGTAGTAACACTTGTATCAAAACTAGATTTTTCAGAAATAAAGTGTCCCTCAGCATCAAAAGTGTCAACAATTGTATTACTCTTTACACTATAACCATCATATTGCTTTAAACCATATGTATCGTAACGAGAACTAAATAAATCTGACGCTTTTTGCGTATCTAAAATAATTGTATAAATCACATTATCTTTTGAATCTTTCTTAGCCTCAATAGAAGCAATATCGTCTTTTTCAAATGTATAAGGATGTAACGGAACTAACATTGTACTTTCAACATCACTATATTGCATATCTTCATAATATTGAATCCCATTATATGTGTTATACAATGTACCATCATAGTAATATCCTTCCATATTGAATGTATCACCATTCGATTCAATATTCTGTGTTAAATGAGCTTTTACTTCGCCATCTGTAGTCACATTTTCTAAAATACCATCAAAAGCAAAAATACCACTAGTATTATCACTATAGCTCATTGTATACGTAGAACTAATAGCTGCACTCCAACTATCCGTATTTTTTATATTTTCAACGGAAGCAGAATACGCTGCAAATGCATCTCCTTCAACTTGTGTATATGTATTGTTCTCTTCAATTGCAGAATTACTTAGATTACTTTTTTTTACCGTACAACCAACAAATAAGATTGTTGTAGATAAACCTATTAAAATATATTTTCTCATAACTCTAGTATTATAACAGTCTTATAGTATTTATATGTGTAGAACCGACGAAAAAACAAAGGAAATATTTTATGAAAATACATAATTGTCTCAAAGCACAACATTTTATTTATGTAACATACATTTATTTTATGTCACGAAATAACGATTATTCTTTTACAATTTATATATAGAATAGAGTGAAAATTTTAAGAGAAGAAAGAAATCTGACACAAAAAGATCTCGCAGAAAAAGTAAATTCAAGTCAACAACTGATCAGTTTAATAGAAAAAGAAAACAAAGGACTAACCCTAGAACTCGCAATAAAGTTAGCAGATTTTTTTCAAGTAAATATGGATTATCTTCTATGTAGAACAAATTATGTAGATAGTATTAAAATGGATGCAGAAATAAAAGAAACAGCAGACAGAGAAAAGAGAATTCTATATTACGTACGACTTCTCTCCACAAAAAAACAAATTATCATTGAACAAATACTTGATTTGCTCATTAAACTTCTAGATAAACAAGACTAAAATAATATTATTAATAAAGCATACATAGAGCAGATTTTTTTCCTGCTCTTTTTTTAAGCTGTATATAGTAAACTACAAGAGTTGCTAAAATCTCAATATTTTCAAGCAAATAGCGCTGTTTTTCTGAACAAATATGTAAGTTTTATACACTTTATACACAGAAAAACATTGGAAAAAGGATATTGTTATAGGCAGCTACTAGTATAGATCAATTTATCCATCATGGAGGCAAATTCCTTCGAATCAAGAATCTGCTTCCGTAAATGTTTACTGTTTTAAAAAATGAAAAATGTGCGTGACATTAGCTTTCACGCATCTCTGTTCCTAATAAAGCTAATGCATGAGCAAAATCCACTAAAGTAGTTTACCCTCATAAATTCTGTATTTTTACTGACGAATATAACGATATTCTCCTAATAGTTAAATTTGATCTTCTTTTTAAATATATTTTTATCTATTACAAAAACTATCGATATGGATATGAGCCAAAAATATTGGTCTATAACAAAATAGATGGCCAAATTTACAAATATAGATTCATCAAAAAAAAGACTTATGATAAATCATAAGTCTTAAATTTGTGATAATGAATTAAACAAGTTCAATGTATGCCATTGGAGCAGCATCACCTTTACGAATGCCAGTCTTAACAACACGAGTATAACCACCGTTACGATCAGCATACTTAGGAGCTACTTCATCGAATAATTTCTGTAGTACAGTCTGAGAAGTCTTTTCATCAGCAACAACATTTCTGATGTATGCAGCTGCCTGACGACGAGCGTGCAAGTCACCTCTCTTGCCGAGAGTAATCAACTCATCTACTACAGAACGCATATCCTTTGCCTTAGCTTCTGTTGTTTCTACTCTGCCATAGAGAATGACGGAAGTAGCAAGGTTTCTGAGCATAGCTTTACGATGATCAGCATTTCTACCAAATTTACGATTCCACATATACGTTCCTCTCTATTAGTCGAAGGATTTGAAGCCTAATCCTAGTTCAATTAGCTTATCCTTCACTTCTTTTAATGATTTCTTACCGAGGTTTCTGACTCTCATCATTTCATCCTCAGTCTTCTGAGTCAACTCATCAACAGTCTGAATACCAGCACGTTTCAAACAATTGTAAGAACGTACAGAAAGATCTAAATCTTCAATCATCATCTGCTGACCCTTGTTT
>CALBJM010000291.1 GCA_937893225.1 uncultured Erysipelotrichaceae bacterium
GCAAATTTGCGATGTAGATGTTTCGTTGAATATGCTTAACGTTATTGATGGAATGTTGTTTGTGGTAGTATGATGGAAAAGGGGAATTTTATGAAATTTAATGAAATGAAATATGAACGTCCTGACTATCAAGAAACAGCAGGAAAGATGAATGCATTGGTGGATGATTTGGAAAAAGCAACAAATTCAGATGCATTTTTGAAAGCATTTTTTGCACTTAATGATTTGCGTATACACGTACAAACAATGAATATTCTCGCATCTGTACGACACTCGATCAATACAACAGATCCATTTTATGATGCTGAAAATGATTATTGGGATGAAACATCTCCAGCATATGAAAATATTGATACAAGGATGATGAAGGCTTGCCTTGATGCACCATTTCAAGAAGAACTCAAAAAAGAAATTCCAGAAACTTTTTTTCAACTAGCGCAATGCAAGCAAAAGGTATTTGATGAAAGTATCATTCCAGACATTGTAGAAGAAAACAAATTAGCAAGTGCATATGGAAAACTAAAAGCTTCCGCAAAGATTCCATTTGAAGGAAAAATCATGAATTTAGCAGAAATAGCAGCTATAACGGAAGATGTTGATCGCAACAGAAGAAAAGCGGCAAGTGATGCAAAAATGGCATTTTATGCACAACACGAAGATGAATTTGACAAAATCTATGATGCTATGGTCAAAGTGCGTACTAGAATGGCAAAAAAACTAGGTTTTCATGATTATGTAGAAATGGCATACTATCGCATGAATCGTTTGGATTATGATCGTCATATGGTTGCTGACTATAGAAAACAGATCTTAACATATGTCACACCATTAGCAACCAAGATCTATGAAAAACAAAGAGAAAGACTTGGTTTAGATGAACTCAAATACTATGATCTTGATATTGCATATGCCGATGGAAATCCTAGACCAAAAGGAGATAAGGATCAACTTGTAGAATATGCCGTTGAGATGTATCACCAAATGAGCAAAGAAACAGGGGCTTTTATTGATGTGATGAAAGATAACGAATTATGGGATCTTGAATCACGTGAAAATAAAGAAATGGGTGGATTTGAAACTGAAATTCCAGAATATGAAGTACCTTTTATCTTTTCCAATTTTAATGGCACAAGTGGTGACGTTGATGTTTTAACACATGAAGCTGGACATGCATTTCAGACATATTTAGCGACAGATATTCGTATACCAGATGTATGTTGTCCTACAATGGAAAGTGCAGAAATTGATTCTATGTCAATGGAATTTTTTGCGTATCCTTGGATGCATCTATTCTTTCAAGAAAACGCAGAAAAGTATAAATACAATCATTTAGCACATTCTATTACATTCTTGCCATATGGCGTATTGGTCGATCATTTCCAAGAAGAAGTTTACACGCATCCTGATTGGACGAGTCAAGAAAGAAAAGCTTGTTGGAGAAGACTTGAAAAAATGTACACACCATTTAAGAAATATGCAGGATGTGATGTTTTAGAAAGGGGTTGTTGGTGGTACCAACAAGGACATATTTTCCAATCCCCATTTTATTACATTGATTACACACTTGCGCAGGTTTGTGCACAAGAATTCTTGATCCGTAAAGAAAAAAATGATCTAACGTATTGGCAAGATTATCTCAAACTTTTAAGATTGGGAGGAACAAGATCTTTTACACAACTTTGTAAAGCAGCCAATATTCAAGTACCATTCGAAGAAGGTACGATCAAGAATATCATGTCAAAGCTTTCTGAAAAACTCGATTCGTTTAGCATATAAAAAAAGCGGCTATACCGCTTTTTTTAGTGCTGTGTTGTGAAAGCTGAAAGAAATTCTCGTGTTCTTGCACTATGTGGGTGATTAAAGAGTTGTTCAGGCGTACCTTGTTCTTCAATGACACCTTGATCCATAAATACAACTCTATCAGAGACATCTTTCGCAAATGACATTTCATGTGTCACAATGATCATTGTCAAACCTTCTTTGGCAAGATCTTTCATAACATTTAATACTTCTGTGACCATTTCAGGATCTAATGCTGAAGTTGGTTCATCAAATAACATGAGTTTTGGATTCATGCATAGAGCACGTGCAATGGCAACTCTTTGCTTTTGACCACCTGAAATCTTAGAAACGGAAGCAGAAGCAAATTTGTCCATACCAACTTTTGCAAGATACATCATTGCTTTCTTCTCTGCTTCTTCTCTAGAAATTTTAAGTACTTTGACTTGTGGAAGAATACAATTTTCTAAAACGTTTTTATTCGCAAATAAATTAAATTGTTGGAAACACATACCAACTTGTGCACGATATGCATTGATATTTTTAATATGTAAGATATCTTCTCCAAACACTTTGATCGTACCGTCATCTGGCTTTTCTAATAAGTTGATGCAGCGCAACAACGTAGATTTACCTGAACCACTTCTACCAATCAAGCAGACTACTTCGCCCTCATCAACATTGAAGTCAACGCCTTTGAGAACTTCTAAGGAACCAAAGCTTTTATGAATATTTTGAATTTCAACGAGAGACATAATCGCTATTTGCTCCTTTCTGTTCTTTTGTTTGTACATAAGAAATACTATTTGGTTCTGTAGAACTCATTGGTAGGGATACTGTAGTATCTTTGTTGATTCTCTTTTCAATCAAATTCAAGATAAATGCACAGATGCTAGTTAGTATTAAATAAATCATTGCTTCAATAAAATATACATCTGTAAATTTAAATGTAGAACCAGCAATAGATTTGGATTGGAACATCAATTCTGTAATAGAAATAATCATCAATACACTAGAATCCTTGATGTTGACAATCAATTCATTGCCTATAGCAGGGAAAGCATTTTTAATTGCTTGTGGCAATACGACAGAAAACATGGTTTGAATATTTGACATACCCAAGCTTCTAGCGGCTTCTGTTTGACCAACATCTACTGCTTGGATGCCTGAACGAATGATTTCTGCCATATATGCACCGGTGTTAACTGTAATGACAAAGCACGCTGCAGTAAAATTATCCCAATGGATGAAATCCAATAATGCATAATAGATAAACAATGCTTGTACCATCATTGGTGTACCACGGAAAATCGTGATGTAAATGTTGATGATACAATCCAGTATTTTCTTGCAGATCTTAGCAGGTGTAGAAGCAGTTAAATCTAAGCGAATGGCTTTGATGCCACCTACGACTAGACCCAATAGGAAACCAAGAATCGTTCCTACTAGAGCTATGATAACGGTCGTTCTCACGCCTAATGCTAAGCTTGAACCATATTTTGTTAGAATTTGTGTAATGGATTGAATGGACATGCATTATTCCTCGTTTGCAGGTTGACGTTCAACTGCTTCTTCCATCCAAGTATTTCTTGTATCAGTATCAATTGTCTTTAGAGCATCTTGTAAAGAATTTAATAATGCATCATCATTCTTCCTTACCGCAATAGATACAGAAGTATCTGCTTCAAAACCTTTGCCTTCATCAAATCTAACGATTGCAAGATCAGGGTTAGCTGCTACGACTCCATTAGCTACTGGAAGTTCGCTCGTTACAGCATCCACTGAACCAGCTTGCAAAGCTTGGATAGCTGCAGGGAATGTTTCTGCTGCAGGCATATGTGTTACATCAGGAATCTGATCAATGACTTCATCATAAATCGTATTCATTTGACCCTGTACAGTTGCACCCTTTAAGTCATCTAGGCTTTTTGCGCTAGCATACTTAGAATCTTTATTTACGATGACGACTTCTTCAGAAACATAATATGGATCTGTGAAGTTGACTTCTTCTTTACGTTCAGGTGTAGCTGTCATACCAGCAATGATGGCATCGATTTGGTTGTTGTTTAAAGAAAGAATCAAATTATCCCAATCGAGCTTAACGATTTTAACTTTCTTGCCAATCTTATCAGCTAAGTTCTTAGCCATAACAACATCATATCCATCACAATAGTCTACAGAAGAAATAGGCTGCGTATATTCACCTTCTGTAGTTGTAGACCAGTTAAATGGTGCATAATTGCATTCCATACCAACACGCAATGTATCGGAATCACTGGATGTTTTGCTGGAAGCAGATGTGGTAGAAGATGCACATCCTGTAAGCATGGCTGTGCAAGCAAATGTTGTTAAAATCTTAGTCAATGTTCTGTTCATAATATTCCTCCTATACATAAATAAAACCGCATGCGATATTACATACGGTCGTTTGTTTATGTACGTATCTAATAGCGCCACTTCTTATGAAGGAGTGATATGAATCTTATTCATATCCCCACGCTATACATTTGCCAATATATAACGTTCGGCGATGATTGCCTTTCACACACTTCTTAGTTTGCCAACTCCATGTGCTACTCATCTGCACCGCTACCTCTATATGAGATTCTATTTACGCAAAAACTATAGCACATCTCTATAACAAATCAATAATAATTTGTTATAATTTTTGAATGAATGGAATTATTTTAGTTAAAAACCAAAAGGCATGACATCTTTTCAAGTTGTTTCTGCCGTAAAACGAAAAGTCCATGAAAAGAAAGCAGGACATTCCGGTACGCTAGATCCCAATGCAGAAGGCTTTATGATCATCGCATTAGGAAATCGTACAAAACTATTACCTTACTGTGTTAGTAATCACAAACACTATGAGGCAACTTTTTCTCTTGGTGCACATTACGATACACAAGACGTATGGGGCGCAATCGTTGAACAAAAGACATTTCAACAACACGCACAACAAGAATTAGATGCAATCAGTCAGAAATTTATTGGAACGCTTCAACAAGTTCCACCAATGTATAGTGCTTTGAAAAAAGACGGGAAAAAGCTTTATGAATATGCGAGAAAAGGCATTGTAGTAGAAAGAGAACCTCGCATGATCGAAGTGAGTTCTTTGGTTGTTAAAAAGGGGGGAGAAAATGCATATTCTATGGATGCAGTCGTATCTAGTGGAACATATATTCGCACATTGATTGAAGATTATTGTTCAG
>CALBJM010000292.1 GCA_937893225.1 uncultured Erysipelotrichaceae bacterium
TGCTGCACTATGGATCTCTACGTCACTGACTTTCATCCATGGACGATTTGCGGCTATTTTTTGCAACATTTCTAAACGTATCAGATCTTGAAAAGCAAAGTCCTTGTTTTGTTCATGGGTAATATAGGACATTTTACTTGGTACAAAGATGACACAATCTGCACCAGCTTTTTCTTTCGCATATTGTGCTAAAGAAATGTGTGCAATCGTTGGTGGATTAAAAGCTCCACCAAACACAAGTGCCTTATTCAAGAGAACCTCCATGCAGCTTCTTATACATGTCTTCACGCAAGGCATATACTTTTTCTGTTAGATCTACATAATGCGTATGCGGCATCTTTGGACGCAATTCACTTTCCCATACTTTATTTTCTAATTGCTCTTTAATAAATGCTTTCTTTTCTGCAATCGTAGGTAATTCCATTGCCAATTCACCATGGATAAGATGTGGAACGAGCAGCTTTTCTACTTTGATTGGCGTGATCTTTCTAGAATGATGGAAAGCATCTGGGTTCATATCATAGACCATGATTTCTTCCCCTTCTTTGATTTCTTCATCATCCAAAGAAATGATATCTGCTTGTCCTTTACCATCTTCATCATAGATTCTCCAAGCCATTAATTTTCCTGGGATGATGGCTTTTGAAGCAGAATCAGAACACTTCATACGTGGAGAATAGGAACCATCTTCTTCTTTAACCGCAACAAGTTTATATACCCCACCAAACACTGGTGAAGAAGAACTTGTGATGAGCTTTTCACCTACACCATATGAATCAAAATGTGCATCTTCATACACTTCCATGTCTGCCATTGTGTTTTCATCCAAGGAATTGGAAGCAACAAGTTTAACATACGATTTTCCTGCTTCATCTAACTTCTTTCTAAGTTTTTTGTATCCTCTAGCAAGGTCACCAGAATCGATTCTTGCGCTCTTCACGCGTTTATTAGGGTCATTTGGATATTTTTCAATCAGGTAGTCATCGATCTTAATGAGGTTTGGTAAACCGCTTTCTAGAATATTGTATGTGTCTAACAATAGGGATACATTGTCTGGGTATGTATCAGCATAGGCTTTAAATGCTTCAAATTCATTTTCATAGAATTCAATGAAAGAGTGTGCAATCGTTCCTACAGCTTTAACTTCTGGACCATACTTCATTTCTGCTAAGCAATTGGCAGTACCAATGCAACCACCTAATATAGCTGCATAAGCACCATTGTCTCCGGCAGATTGTCCTTGTGCTCTGCGCGTTCCAAATTCCATGACATTTCTTGGCGTGTGCGTTGATAGGCCTGAAATCTTAGTTGCTTTTGTAGCAATTAAA
>CALBJM010000293.1 GCA_937893225.1 uncultured Erysipelotrichaceae bacterium
ATTAAAGTTTCTCAATGGGACGAAGCATTAAATGAACAATTAAAATATATAGATGAGCCTAGTTTCTTAGTTAGTTTGGACAGTATTTCTTTAGACAGTGCAATTTCTTATGCACGAGAATATAATATCCCACTGTATGGAATAGGTTGTTCAGATCAAAGCGTTAGTGCAATGGATAATGGCGTCATTCATGCTATGATTGTCCCTGATGCATATATGATGGGATATAAAGCTGTTCATACGATGTATAGGAAATTATATATAAAGCAGGATAAAATTGAGGCCAAGGTAGATTTCTATGTTGTGAATCGTAATACTATGTTTACTTCACGAAATTCAAAAATATTATTTCCAATTGGAGAATGAATATGCAAAAATTAAAAATCTTAATGTTAGTATTCTTCGTTGGATTGGTAGGATGTACACATGCAGAAGTATCCCAAACAAAACAGATTCAAATTGGTATTTCGTATTATGATTCCTATGATCCATTTATCGAGCAATTATCCAAAAGAATTGAAGATATACTCAACGAAGAAAATGTTGTTGTGAAAAGTCAAGATTCAGAAAAATCGCAAATTATACAAAATCGTCAAGTTTCGGATATGTTAAAAGATGGCTATGATGTTATCTGTGTGAATTTAGTGGATCGCACGGCTCCTAAGAAAATCATAACAATGGCCGAAGAAGCAAATGTTCCAATTATATTTTTTAATCGAGAACTTGTGGCGCAAGACTTAGAAAGCTGGAAGAAATTGTATTACGTAGGTGGAGATGCAAACGAATCTGGAACAAAACAAGGTGAAATTGTTGTTTCATATTTAGAATCTCATCCAGAAGCAGATCATAATCTAGATGGGAAGATTCAATATATCGTCATGGAAGGCGAAGCAGGACATCAGGATGCTATCGTTAGAACAGAATCTTCTATTCAAGCAATCAGTGATGCAGGCGTAGTTCTAGATAAATTAGATTATGCTATCGCAAATTGGAATCGTTCACAGGCTTATACAAAAATGAAACAATTTCTAGGAAAATACAAAGATTCTGTAGAACTTGTACTATGCAATAATGATGAAATGGCATTAGGCGTTGTCCAAGCATTATCAGAAAGCGATATACCGCAATCACAATGGCCTTTGATTATCGGCGTAGATGGTCTTTTAGATGGGCTAAAAGAAGTGAAAAACGGCACCATGATTGGTACCGTATATAATGATCAAATTGGTCAAGCAGAGGCTATTGCACAATTGGCAATTGCACTTGCTAAAAATGAAGATCTAGATCAATGTCACTTAACAAATGGAAAATATATACGTAAACCATATGAAAAAGTAACACAAGAAAATGTGGATGATTATCTTAAATTAGTGCAATAATCGTTCCAATATTGTGCTCCATTCTCTAACATTTCTCGGTAAGTTTTTACCATGATTTCATGTAACTCTTTGCATTCTTCTTCCAAAGAAAAAGAAGCAGGGAGTTTTTTTGTTATAGAATCAATATCACCAGCAATACGCATTGCAACATTTTTATCACTCACATGTCCTACCCCAATAGCTATTTGCTTGTAAGAATGAGAATTGATGCACGATAAGATGAATTCTTCAGAAAAACTCTTCCACTCGCCACGCAATACATCATTTCTTGCATAATCCAATACTGCCAGATCTTTTAAACAATTACGAAATTCCTTTTCAATCCTTTTTTTATTGAAAAAACTAATCCGTTCTGTAGACAAAGTTTTTGCATTGATCCACCCACGCATAAATCGATCAGCACGCTTGGCTGCAATGTTTTTCCCAAACCGAAATTCGAGCACTTCTAATCGCAAAATGTCATCGCTTGTTTTGTTTTGTGTCTTTAATATATCTAGAAGTACACGATGTCTTTCATTTATGTCTTTGATTTCATAATAGTGTTCTGGCCAATTTTCTAGATAATTTGTATTTTGTTCTTGTTTTAAAAGCATATGTAAATTATACCGCTTTCATTGCGAAAATGATAAAAAACAAATATGATAGATATGTTTTGGTTTGGGAGGGATTATGAAAAGAGAAAAATTTGGATCCCGAATTGGATTTCTACTTGTTTCAGCAGGATGTGCAATAGGAATTGGGAATGTATGGAAATTTCCATATCTTGCTGGACAAAGTGGAGGAGGATTCTTCGTAGTATTTTATTTATTATTTCTTCTTATTATGGGCTTGCCTGTTTTGACAATGGAGCTAGCTGTAGGAAGAAAATCA
>CALBJM010000294.1 GCA_937893225.1 uncultured Erysipelotrichaceae bacterium
CCAACTTCATCTAATAGAACAAGGGAGTCTTTTGTAGCATATTTACATACTTCTACTTGTTTTTTCATATGAGAAGAAAATGAAGAAAGACTCGATTCTACAGACTGGTCATCGCCAATGTCTACGAATACTCTATCAAAATAAGGAATCGTAGCAACTTGTGCTGTAATAGGCATACCACAATATGTCATAAGCACAAATAGACCAATGATCTTCATAGAAACTGTTTTACCACCTGTGTTAGGTCCTGTGATCAAAAGAATCTTTTTGTCTTGTGTAATGTGATAAGAGTTTGGTACGACTTTTTCTGGGTCTATGAGTGGATGACGGGCTTGTGTGATAGAGAGTTGTTTTGTGTTTGTGAGTTGCGCGACACAGGCTTCTCTTTCTTTGCCCCACATGGCTTTTGCAAAGAGTGCGTCTAAGATAGCGCATGTTTCTAGGTTTGCTTGTTCTTCATATGCAATAGAAGCTACTGCTTGTGATAGCATTTTACAGATTTTTGTGATTTCTTCTTGTTCTTCTGTAATGAGTGATTGTTTTTTGTTGTTGATGGAAATCAGTGCTGGTGGTTCTATATAACGATGCATTGCCTGTTTGAGAATCTCCGTATACAAATCCACCAAATGTATTCTTTTCATTTGCTTTGACTAAAACGACACATCTGCCATTTCTTGTTGTAACGATACCGTCTATCGTAGAACTTGCGTGTGTTTTGATAAAGCGTGAAGCAACTGCAGAAATCTCATTGTCTATGTTTCTGAGTTGTATACGGACTTCTTTGAGTGTTGGGGTCGCATTGTCTTTGATTTCTCCATATTCGTTAAGACATGTATTGAGTGTATTGGCAACTTTGTTGTGATAAATAAGTGTAGATAATAAGTCATCTAGTGCATCATGTTTTACATCTACTAGTGTATCTCTATATGCCAATACACCTTTTACACCCAATATGACTTGATAGACTTTTAATAAGTCTTGTGAAGAAAGTATTCTTCCCTTTGATGCATTGTCCAATATATTTGTAATATCACTAAAGCCATGAAATGGCATTGGCCCTATTGCAACACATGCTTGCAGAGCTTCTTGTATTCTTGCATTATCTCTTTGAATGAGGAGTGGATCATAAGACGGTCTTGTTTCTTGTATGATTTTCTTTCCTAAAGAAAAAGAACAATACGCTTCTACAGAATGTAATATTGTATCTAATTCCAATGCTTTTTCAATTGCCATATGTTTTCCTCAACTTTCTTTTACTATTCTACCACACACCAAACCAATACATTTCCACCAGTATTCATATTGCATGAAACTACGTACACAACAACTAGAAAGCTAACTATATAAAGTCAACAGATATTGATAAAAAAGTTTAAAACGCGCTTTGTAAAATGAAAATAGAATCTGTTAATAAAGTAAGTTTTTGGTGCGATGATTCCATAGCGGAAAAGTGCAATTTTGTCTTTATATATTTCATCCATATTGTGAAATTTCTCCTATAGGTAGAGGATACCCGAAGGAAATCACATATACAGCGTCAGCTTATGTGTTTATGGGGTACAAGATAATCTGCTGGCAGTGATTTTGCATAAATTGCTGTCTAAAGCACAGAATACAGTTCTCTTTGACGTACTCCCAACGACTAAAGTCGTGGGATTCTGACTTGCTTACGCAAGACGGTTACATCGTATGACTTTCAACTCAGATCGAATCTGGTATATAGTTCATACACATTAACAGGTTTTTGGAGGATTCCATCCCAATACGGATGTACTACCATTGCCATAATACCTACACAGGGCTAACGCCTGAGACCTATGCAGATATGGATCCTTTTATGCAAGAATCCAAAGCATTGTTTAAATGAGATTCCACGTTCTTTCATCTGTTCGATGAGCTTATCTTGCAATTCTATGAACCGTGGGAAGTTAGCATTGCATTTATTAAAATCTGGTATTGTTAAAGAATCACTTGTGTTGTACATAAGAAATGCAGAATATAGGTCTCTTTGGACTAGATGGTCATCGATTGTTTTAAATCTTTCATTGAGAGATGGTTTTACATACTCTCCTGTGTCATGATGCAACTGTGATGCTTTGAAAGCTGTCTTATCTATCTCGTAGTATGGGATATCATACTGGATAGCTTTCTTCTTTAGATTAGCTTGCATGAGACCAGGAGATCTATTTTTGATGGAATGGCCAAAACGTTTCTTGCGTCTGTACTTGCGTACTTCTTTGACAGTTCCATCCTTTTGTTTAACCTTGGCCACTTTGTCAGAACGTTCGGTCTTCTTGGATCTCTTCTGGAGATTATCAAACTCCATCGGTTCCAAGATGAACTCACTCGTAGTCTGAATAAGATGATTGATAAAAGCATGGTGACTGTCATGTACATAAGCAGTCTGCTTACGATACAAGACTCTGATCTTACGCTTGAGTTTCTTACAGTTCTTGGTGATGTTCCACTTGTGATGTCCTTTCTTGACTCTACCAAATTCGTCATAGTTGTCTTTGTTATGTATACGAGTCTTATGATCGACTAGGTTTTGTAGATGACGTATCTGTTTCTCATAAGTACCAGATTTCGGGGCAAGTTCTACAAGATTTAACTCGTCATTTGATGCAGTAGCTATGGACGATGTGCCAAAGTCGACACCTGTACGATTCTCATGAGTACATTTCTGAAACTTCCTTGGTGCATTACCAGATAATGTGAGAATGACGTAGTATCGATATCCGGATTCAAACTCGATACGCTTGAGATATGCATATTTCAAATCTGCAAAGAGTACCGTACTATTAAGTACTTCTTGCATATAATCCGTTTTCGGAATAGGAACAATATGGTACTTATGATTCATGAACTCGATTGTCTTCCAATCAAGTACTTTGACACCATTGCTAGTGTTCTTTTGCTTGATGCAGTCAAATTGGTTGAAACGCTTGTAGTGCAGATGCTTACCATTATCAAATAAGACTTTGGCAACACCCGAGTATACGGCCTTTGCTTCAGCTTGTGCTTGCTGGGATGAAACAAATTTGGAATATTTCCAACGCATCGTCTTACAGCACTTCTCAAGATCATTTTGCGTTAGCAGATATTCTTTTTGCTTAGCTTACATGATATCTGAAAGTTGCTGCTTACGTTTCTTCTGAGAAGCAGACAATTGTTTGGTATTCTTCTTTGCATATCCAGACTCACCATATTCCATACGTGCAGATATGTATTCTCTGTCGTGGAACAATGCATTGAGTCTTCTCTGTGCAGTAGAGACAATCGTATTATGAATGGTATTGGCAAAGGAAAAGCACTTAGCTAAGAAACGTTTTTCTGAGAAACAAAGATCAAGTCTGAGACGAACTGTATACATAGTGTTTCTCCTTTCTGTACTACATATATTATACCATGCAAAACATTGAAAACCCGCTTAGATATGCGGAATATTTGTGGTTTTAAGCCATTTATTTCAGCCATTCATACCCGCAGGGCAAGATTTCCCCATGACTCCACAAGGGATGCCCTTCGGGTATAAAGTCAGGGGCTTTCTGGCTATTTAATTGTAATTGTGATACACTAAACAACTATTTGAAACAAATGGTCAATTATATCTTTTTATAAGAGCCTATTTATCCACAAAAAAAGAGAGAAAATTCACATCATTTATGAATTTTCTCCTTTTTTGTGCCATTTCAACTGTTACAGCCCCTTTTTCTGTTATCATAAACACAAGGAGGTTTTATGAAATTTAAAATCATATTTGGTAGAATTCTTCCTTTAGCAATCATCATTCTAGGAGAATTATTAGTATATTATTCTTTATTTAAATGGTTAACATCTATGTTTATCTGGATAGAATTCGTTTTACGTATTTTATCGATTTTCATCGTTTTAAATATCATTCGTACTAGTCGACACATTTCTTCTGACTTAATGTGGATCGTTATCATCATGTTATTTCCGATGTTTGGAACAATTGTTTATATTTTTGCAGGAGCCAATCTCATTACTGGAAAAACATTCTATTCCATTATAAAAGAAGAAGCAAAAGCAAAAGAATACTACAAACAAGACAAAGAAATTCTCGATGAAGTGAAAACGCAAAATCCAAACTTTACAAGTGAGTTGGCGTTTATTTCAAATGAAGGCTATCCAATATACAAAAATACAGATTTTTCTTTCTATTCTCCTTGTGAAGATGGTTGGAAAGCTATGCTAGAAGAAATGGAAAAAGCAGAAAAATACATCTTTATGGAATATTTCATCATTGAAGAAGGTACAATGTGGAATGCTGTGCTTGCAATACTCGAAAAGAAAGTCAAACAAGGTGTAGAGTGTCGTGTAATGTATGATGATATGGGCTCCTTAAACACCCTACCCTCTTCTTATACAAAACAATTAGAAAAAAAAGGCATCAAAGCAATTTCCTTCAATCGTGTATCTCCAATTGTCAATACGATCATGAATCATCGAGATCATAGAAAAATCATGGTCATTGATGGTAAAGTTGCTTTTTCTGGAGGTGCAAATCTTGCAGATGAATATATCAATGTTAAAAGAATTCATGGACATTGGTTAGACAATATCATACGTATCAAAGGAGAAGCAGTATGGAGTTATCTTGTCATGTTTTTGACGAATTGGAATGCATTGCGACATGAAGACATTTCGTATACACAGTACAAGTATACATTTCAAAACTGCAAAAACAAAGATGGATACATCATTCCTTATGCAGATACACCTTTTGATCAAGAACTCACTGGTCAAAGCGTTTATGAAGATATTCTCAATAGCGCAAATGAATATGTCTATATCATGACACCGTATCTCATTATTGATTCAGAAATGATCAATACACTTATTCATACTGCTAAAAAAGGAGTTGATGTTCGTATCATTATGCCAGGCATTGCTGATAAGCAAATTGTGCACGACATTGGCACTTCTTATTATGCCCAACTGATTGAAGGTGGTGTAAAGATTTATGAATACGAGCCTGGATTCGTGCATTCGAAAGTGTTTATATCAGATAACAAATACGCTACCGTAGGTACGATCAATCTTGATTATCGATCTCTATATTTACATTTTGAAAATGGGACATTGTTGTATAATGCTTCTACGATAAAAGATATTTATCAAAATTATGTGGAAACTCTTGAAAAATGCAAAGAAATAACAATAAAAGATACCCACATGCATTTTATCAAAGGATTCATTATCAGCGTGATTCGTATTTTCGCACCTATGTTGTAAAACCGCCTCCAGCGGTTTTTTTGTTACAAAATTTCTTAAAATTCATGATACTATATTCATAGATGAAAGGGCTTACTTTATGACGGAAACATCATTTAATTTTAGAAATTGGATTGAAGAACAAAAAGGTCCCTACACCCTATCACAAATCGACCAAGACCACTATATAACTGAAACACCATATGGATTAGGTGAAATTAATTTCTATCATATAGAAAGCACAGAGGAAATCGTAGAGTTACGTATTACATGTAAAAAAACAAATAGCACAAAATTCTTTCTTCACTTTCAGCCTGTAGATGCCACCCACAGCAAAGAACTCTATAATGAAATGATTTCCTCTCTTCTTGCTTTAAAAGATGTTCACATTACAAAAGTATTATTATTCTGTACTGCTGGTATGACGACTTCTTTTTTTGCGGAAAAGATGAACGACTTATGTAAGATGACAGATCTGGATTATGAATTTCGCGCAGTCAGTGTAAATGAAGTATATGCTAATGCAAAAGATTATGAAGTGATTTTAATTGCTCCACAAGTCGCATATGAAGAAAAGAATATTCGTAAACGTATACTTGATAAATTAATTCTCCGTATTCCAACTTCTATTTTTGCTACATATGATGCTAATGCTTGCATAGAATACGTAAAAGAGAATTTAGAAAAATATCATCATAAAAAAAAGGAAAAGAAGAGTTGTTGCACTTGTTGCAAAGAGAATCAAAAAGGGAAATTTTTAGTGATTGCAACAGCACCTAGTGAAGGTGAAACGCGCATTAAATATCGTATTTATGATCATGGTGAAATTACGCTAGATCGTATGGTCATCAAAAAATATCTTGATCTAGCAGATATTGATGACATTATTCACGTACTCTTACTAGAACATACATTTGATGCGATTTCCATTGCTGTACCTGGTGTACTACAAGATGGAAAATTAGACTTACCTAGAACTTCTGGAAGTAATCTGCAAGGAACGGCAACAAATTTATTTGATTTAAAAAAATATTATAAAAAGATTACGCATATACCAGTTATTTTGGAAAATAATGCAAATTGTGCTGCTTTAGGCTGGTACAGTGCACAGTCGCAATACCAAAATATATGCTTTATGTCACAACCAAATGGTTGGATGATTGGTGGACAAGGTATCGTGGTTAACGGAAAGCTTGTACGTGGATGTCATGGCATTGCTGGAGAACTGAAATATATCCTCAACGAATTCCATATGGAAAATCCACTCAATTTAAATCCTTATCACCTTGATACAATCAAACAAATCGTCACGAAATCCATTCTCGCAAATATCTCGATTCTTGATCCAGAGGTAATTGTCTTACGATGTGAAATGTTACCCGATCCAGAAGAAATCCGTGAGGAATTAAAACAATATTTACCAGACTATAGGATTCCACCAATTGTACATATCGATGATTTTAATGATTATGTATTACTTGGTCAACAAGACCTATGTATAGAGTATGTCAAAAGAGAGGGTTAAAATGGGAAAGCAAAAAATTATTTTTCTAGACGTGGATGGTACTTTGATCGACTATCATGCCATCATGCCTAAGAGTGCTGGAGAAGCAGTAGATCTTGCACGAAAGAATGG
>CALBJM010000295.1 GCA_937893225.1 uncultured Erysipelotrichaceae bacterium
TTAATCCAAAATCAAATGATGGAGAAATGGTTGATTTAAAATTCTATAGCCCAGATGAAGTCGATTTAAACCAAATATCACCACCAATTCAAAATGTTGTGGCACAGTATATAAACAAATCACAACAACATAGTTGAATATATTTTCCACTTAGATAAAGACTATATGATGAATTTATACATTCTTGTCAATAAAATCGAAGGATAACAGAACATACTTGTTATAGAATGTAGATAGAAAGAGAATGATATGCAAAAATTATTAGATTATGCTACGGGTATTCAACATATTGGGATTCCTTGTGAAAACTTAGAAGAAACAAAAGCATTTTATGAAGGCCTTGGATTTCGTGTTAAACATGAAAAAAAGATTCATGATGGAAAACAAAGCGTTTGTTTTTTAGAATTTCAAAATTTAGTGTTGGAATGCTATGAAGATGTTTGTGCAAAGAAGTCAGGTGCAATTGATCATTTTGCGATAGACGTAAAAAATATAGAAGAATGCTATAAAATATGCATAAAACAAGGTTATGAAGTAGTGTCCAATGGTATTGAAGAATTACCGTTTTATGAAAGAGGTGTAAAATTCTTTATTATTCTTGGCGTAAATAAAGAACGTGTGGAGTTTAATGAGATAGTATGAGAATCGTTATTGTTAGACATGGTGATCCGGATTATGTGCATGATGCATTGACAGAAAAGGGTAAAGTAGAAGCTGAATTGTTGTCTCATCGTATGGAAAAGATGGAAATTACAGAAATCTATCAGTCTCCATTGGGTAGAGCGAAAGAAACTGCTTCTTATACGTTACAGCGCTTGCATCGTTCTGCTGAAACATTAGAGTGGTTAAAAGAATTTGATCCTAGGATCATTCGTCCAGATAAATTGATTCGCAAGTCTGTTGCATGGGATTGGCTTCCACAAGATTGGACAAAGGATGTTCGCTTCTATGATTATGATCATTGGTATGACAATGATGTTATGCAACGTGGGAATGTAAAAGAGCGTTATAAGTGGGTTTGTGATAACTTTGATGCGTTTTTAAAAGAGCATGGCTATGTGCATGAAAATAATATTTTTCGTGTTGAAAAAGGAAATCATGATACGATCGTATTCTTTTGTCATTTTGGTTTGGAATGTATTTTGCTTTCCCATTTATTGCACATTTCTCCTATGCCTTTATGGCATGGTTTTGTAGCAGCACCTACTTCCGTTACAATCGTACATACAGAAGAGAGAAAGAAAGGTATTGCTTCTTTTAGAGTGGCACAGTTCGGAGACATTTCACATCTCTATGTTGCTAATGAAAAACCTGCTTTTGCGGCTAGATTTGCAGAATGCTTTGAAGATGAAGAAGAACATTGATACAATGAAGACAGCAATTGCTGTCTTTTTTGAAAGGATCATTTTATGAAAGTAGTATTTTATTATGTACGACATGGACAAACGCGTTTTAATGAAAAAGGGCGTATGCAAGGCGTTTGTGATTCGCCTTTAACACAACAAGGGATCAAACAAGCCGAATCTGCACAACAGGCATTACGAGATGTGTATTTTGATCATGTATACTCTTCACCGAGTGGGAGGTGTCTTTCTACTGCCAAAATCATATTAAAGGGAAGAAAAATGGAACCCGTTGTTCTTTCTTCTCTTCATGAAGTGGATTTTGGAAGGCTTGAAGGATCGAGGGTCACATCTCATCCAGATGAAATTAAATCTTGTTTGGAGAAACAAGATTATACTTCCGTCAATGGGGAAAGCAAGTATAGTGTTTATGAGCGCATTGATGCAAGTTTAAGCACTATTCTTTCTGATTGTAAAGATGGAGATCATGTATTATTGGTTTCTCATGGTGGGTTTGAAATGTCATTCATGGAACATGCTTTACATGTGAATCTAGACGAACTTTTTTCCGCAAATGCACATGATCCAATACCTAATGCAGGCATAATGTGCTTTGTATACGAAGATGATACGTTTACAATGTTGCTTCCACCTACAAAAGCACAATCTTTTATTGCACCTAAAGAGGAAAAGAATATCCACTTTTATTATGTCAATCACGGGCAAACGCGATTTAATCAATATAATCGCATGCAAGGTGTTTCTGACTCTCCTTTAACAGAAAGAGGTATGCATGAAATTCAACGCTGTGCTGAATTGTTAAAAGATACACACTTTGATGCTATTTATACATCTCCATTAATGAGAAGTTTAGATACCGCAATGATGATTGCACATGATAGAAATATCACACCTATTCTATGCAAAGGTCTACAAGAAATTGACTATGGTATGTTTGAAGGTATCGTAAGAGACTCGTGGTTAAAAGAAATTCAAGAACATCGTACAAAACATGATGATTGGAGCGATGTTGGAGGTGAAAGTAGAGAGGCATTTGAATTGCGCGTAAAACATACTTTTGCAAAAATTGTATGCGCATCGAAGGATCAATCGACGATTTTGATCGTTGGGCATTCAGAATACTACAAACGATTATTAGAAATCTTATTTGGCTTGCAAGCTGAAGAAGAAATGACAAAACTTAGAGAAGAAGGAAAGCAGCCACATCCATATGGTGGTATTGCTCGTTTTGATTATGTAGATGGTAAATGGTCGTTGAAACAATACATGTCTTCACAAATAGATGAAAAAAGCGCTTGATGCGCTTTTTGTTTACCTTTTTTCTAATGGGATATATGTGGCTTCTCCTCCAATATATTTATATGCAGGACGAATGATGCGATTAGCAAACTCGACTTCTTCCATTCTATGTGCACACCATCCTGCTACTCTAGAAATGGCAAAGATAGGTGTAAATAATTCTTCAGAAATACCTAGAATACGATATACAAGTCCAGAAAATAAATCGACATTGGCACAAACATTTTTTGTTTTGCCTTTGACTTCTTTAAATACAATAGGAGCAAGCTTTTCTATTTGACACAAGCAATCATATTCTCTAGCAAGTCCTTTTTGATAAGCTAATTGTTTAGAATATTTTTTTAATATTTGTGCACGAGGATCGCTTCTTGTATATACCGCATGTCCTATACCATATATCAATCCCGTATGATCACCAGCTTGTTTTAAAATGATTTTCGTAAGGTATTCTTTCATTTGCACATCATCATTCACATCTTGTACGTGATTCAATATTTCATCTAATTGTTTCATGACCATTAGGTTTGCACCACCATGTTTTGGGCCTTTCAGTGAAAGAATTGCTGAAGCAATTGCGGAATATGTATCTGTGCCTGTAGAAGAAAGGACGCGCGTTGTGAAAGCGGAATTATTACCACCACCATGATCTGCATGTACGATCAAGCAAAGGTCTAAAAGCTTAGCTTCTTCATGCGTATAGTGTTGATCTAATCGATACATCGCAAGAATATTTTCTGCAGTGGATAATCCTGGTTTTGGATAATGGAAATAAAGTGATTCGTGATCGAATGCATGCTTTTTTGTTTGATATGCATAGATCATCATGCTTGGCATTTCAGCAATTAGATTGATAGATTGTTTAATGATATTTTCAT
>CALBJM010000296.1 GCA_937893225.1 uncultured Erysipelotrichaceae bacterium
ATTCACATCTTTTTACAAACATTCCAAAAAAGTACGCTAGTTTTTCTAACGTACTCACAATTTATAGACTAAATTTATAATATTCTTCTTTTCTGTAAAAAGAGCACCCCACACACAGTAGCAATACTTAATCCAACACCCACCAATGGTCCGGAAGTTGCACCAGAACAACTTGCCCATTGTTGTCCAATTCTACCAAATTGAGATTCTACAAGTGATATCTCATCTGCAGACATTCCAAATTTTTGGGCAACTTTTTCTAAATTGAGCTCAAACTCACATGAATCTCGACCATTTTCTCCAATAGTCATTATCATTGTGCCATAATGATTATTTCCATATTTTTGTAATTCTGATAAAGTTGGTGCATTACTCCATCCTTTTGTATCAACTAATTCAAATTTATATGTACCTGCCGGAAGATTAGATAGTTGTGGATCCCAATTGATATTTCCTTCGCTATCGACTGCTACGAGTCTAGGATAAAATTCATATGCTTCATTATGATTTAATTTAATTGTAATAGCCTGTGAAAACTCTCCACCAGCTTCTTGCATATGTGCTGGCATATCTGTTGTGACATATTGATACAACATCTTTCCTTTTGAAGTGATTGCTGTATGAGAGTCCAATACATCTTCTTGTGTACCATTTGTAGCATATTCATAATATGTATATGGATAATTATCCCAATCTCCATATTGTCCATCTATGACGATTGGTGCTTCTTCGCCAGCAGTTCCCAAACTACCATTGAGATTAGAAACATCTTTCACAAATGGCTCTAAAGAATTATCATCTGGGCCATAAAGTCCCCAATTAATAGTATTTTTATAATTCGGTAATTGTGAAGCTGGTATTGCAATTTCCCATTGTGCGCCAACATGAACGCTTTGGATACCTTCTGCCTTTGAAGTTACAGTTCCATCAGGATGCAACGTTAAAACTAAATGTCTACCTAAATCTGTAGAAATATCCCATTTTCCATTACTATGTGTACCTGCACCACCTGCATTTCCACTTGCACCATCTTTTATATACACGTATACATAATCCCCATCAAATACCATTGCGGTACTCTCTAAGCAATTTGGATGTTCTGGATTTGGACAGACCGCATCATACTTTTTCACAGCATTCCAATCATCAAATCTTCCATCTATAACAATACCATGGTACGTATTATCGTCATCTGGCGCAGAATTCACACCATCAAGAATGCCAATGGATGCAGAATCTATTGTTGTACCAGCAAATGTAATCGTATATTCCCCTGAAAGCTGTTCTGCCGGGATACAAAACTCTACATAGTATGGTGCCGCTGAATTTCCATGTGCCTCATTTACATATGCTTTATTTTCAATATTATTGATTTGCTGCGTATTTGTATTACCATTTTGTGTAATAGAAAATGTTTTCCATAAATAATCTCCATACCATTCACTTACAGCATTTCCTTCAAACTCAACATACAAGTTTCCAGAAGTATCTTTCACCATTTTCCATGATGTAATAGCACTATCATTGGATAATAAAGCAGATACATTTTTCCAATCTTTTACTGCTCCATCAATTGTAATTTTTCCAGAAAGATTTGGAGTTACATCACCTGTATCTGGAGTTGTTTCTGGAATCGATGGCGTTTCTTCAGGCACTGGTGTTGGTGTTTGCTCTGGCGTTTCAGTTTCTTGAGGAAGTTCAGGCTCTGTACTTGCGGAAAGAGAGAACGTTTGTCCATCTACTGTAATAGACGATGCTCCAATTAAAGCTGATTTATTGATTTGATATGTTAGATTGAGTAAGCCAGTATTTTGATCTATAGCACCATATGTAAAAGTTGCATCAACTGCTTGCCAATCTACAGAGATGCTTGCACTTTGACTTCCAGCTTGAACTATACAACGCATTGTTTTCGTTGCTCCATTTTCATAATTCACAGTCATTTCTTTTGTCATGTACCACCATGAATTTGAAGTTATGTTTCCACTTAAAGCTATCTCTATCGCATCAGCTCCGCTTGTAATACTTGTATTGATTGTATCTTGTTGTGTAGTATTTTCTGCATATGTTGTAGTTATATTGTGTTGTACACAAAATCCTGTTGCTAAAAACGCACTCATCAATATTGCAATACAATTTCTTCTACGTTTTGTTTTCATATCTCCTCCTACACTAATTTTTAGATATTTTAAATAAATAGATAGCCATTACTATACCAACGCATGTAATAATCCAACCAATTATTTGATGCATTGTAAAACGATAATGAATAGATAAAGTTCCATCGCTCATTACTAGAAAGTTATTTTTGACTGTATATTTTTCATCTATATTCATACATTTGGCATATGCATATGGAATCATAATATCAGAACCTTCTCCACTTATAGTAATTCCTTTATTTATATTTTCAACTTGTAGGGAAACGATTTTTCTTACCGGTAATTCTTGACTTGAAACATTTAAAGCATGATTCAATAGCATTCCAACACTTTCATCATGTGTCAATCCATAAAATTGTGTCAGCCTAAATCCAATGACATATATATTATCATTTTCAACTGTACCAAAAAAAGGAAGTTCAACATCATCTGCATACACTTTTCCAAGTACATTCCGTAATCCATTGACATATACCGTTGTCCAATTCGAAGTATCGATTGGAAATAAATCTGGATTGATTGTTCCATCTACAGTATCCATTTCTGGAAAACCATATTTAAATTGTATTGGCTGGCACTCTAAAGACAAGAAATTTTGATGATGGGTACTTGGATCTTCTGGTATACCATCTGCAGCAATAATGATCCTAATCCCTTCTTCAGACAATTTTTTTACGATTTCTTCTGCCTTTTCACGATTAGAATATGTAAATCCTGCAAGATATATCACTTTATATTTTTCTAAATCTTCTATTGAATAAGTCGTAATATCCGTACTATCACCAAGTTCAAACGACGGAAATGCTTCACAAATATTTTCTGCATTCGTTCCAATAGCTAAATATTGATATGTATTTTCTGTACCATATATACCGTTCACATCATATACATACAATCGATAATCTTGATTCTTTTTTACCCGCTTATAACCAACATGCAAAGCATCTTCATCTAATTTTTCTAAATCTTCTGCATCTCCATTTTGCATTTGATCCACACGAACAATTACACTATCTGCCCCATAAGACAAAAGTCTATCAAACATATATAAATAATTCCCATTATGCAATGCTTGATTTAACATCCTCGTATTATTCCTCGTTTCAGAAGCTGTCCATCCACTTCCAAACACTGCATCGCTTCCACCATTTCCACTCACTAGCCAAGTGCCCATGGATGATAATGTACTATTGTCTAATAAAGCAATACGGTTTTTACTCAAAGATTTAGCTTCACTAATAAAAGTATACTCCGACTCCATTTGCATGCGTTTTTTATCAGAAATACCAGACCACTCGCCATACACCATAGATAATGAAGGTATACTATCTATAGCAATCAAAATAATGACAATTAAAGATATACTCTTTTTTAATGTAAACCAAGCCAAATAATCCACAAGCAACATTGCGGTAGCAATTGCACACATATTCAACATTTTAAGAACTGATGAACAATACAAATACTGTATAAAAGAATAAGCAATACTCGACGAAAGTACTACAACGAGCAGTAATGTAATTGCGCTCGCTTTTTCACTATTCTCATGAAACAGCAGTTGAAAAATTGCTAACAAAACAACAGAAACGCCAATATATGCGTATGCATTATCACTAAAAAGACGATGCAATGGATTTAAACTTATAGATAAACTTTGATAACTTCTCGCTAATGATTCACTCGCTTCACTATAATGTATATTTCCGCTTATTGCCGGAATAAACCAAAATGCCCCTAAAGAAATGCCTGCCACAACCGCAAAAACACTCTGCAATCCTCTTCGATTACTTTTTCCAAGGAAAGATAGAACACATACCCATATAATAAATACCAAGAAAAACATAATTGCATATGTTTCTTCACATAAACTCAGAAGCATCATCAAGAAAATGGTTCCCACTACATTTTTCTTTAAACCGTATCGTATAAATTGTTTAATATTATAGAAAAGTACTGGAATAACTAACAATACTGCCATTCCTCCAGCTAAATCTCCTTCTCTAAACCAAATATAAAGATTCATCGGAAAGAAGAACCACAAAAAACCTAAAGCAAAACTCTGTAAATAATTATCCTGGTTTTCTTGTAATCCTATATAAAAAATTTCTAATGCAGAAACAATGAAAACAAGAGCAGTAGTAACGAGATATGCATTTATAGCTTCGCCCCCAGTACAAAACTCAATAAACGCCATTACATATGCTGGAAAAACCCCAAAATACCGTAATAATTCTGTTCCATTATATAACGTAGGATCATACCACAGAAAAAATTGTCCATTTCTTATATGTTGTAATAAAGTATCTGCTCGATATATGTGAAACATTGTATTTTCACCATCTGGATATGTTCCACTCTTCATCAACACAAAAATGAGGCCTACAGCAAATAAAACATACAATAGTGATGAAATAATGATCCATGTAGTTTTCTTTTTATCCATGTTGCTTTACGATCCCATCCACAATCGTTTCAATTTCATAATCATTGTTTGGTTTGTCCAGTGTCACACAATATGATCTAGTAGGTGTTTCTGCAGTTTCAACAGAATATAAGACTCCTCCAACACTCTCAATGATTTCAGCACATTTTTCTGTGAAATAATCTGTCATATTTTCAAGTGTTGGTATAATTGAATCAAATGGTTCTACTTCATTTAAAATACGATTTTGATATTTTTGAAAATATGAATCAATCTTCTTTTCAATTGTTGTAAATTCAATAAATAAAGATTTTGGCAATCCAAAATGAAGCTGTATTTCCCAAGTATGTGGATGTATTTCTCCTTGTTCACTGCCTATAATGATATAATGCTTAGCATTTAAGTAAAACTTTAATTTGTATTCTCTATTCTTTGGAAGTTGCATGATTATTTTCCTCATCCTTATTAAATTTCATAGTATAAAAAGAAGCGCAATAATATTCATCAGATACATATGATTTCAATTGTTCTACTGTTTCATATATCGATAATAATACTAACGTCTTTTCTTCTTTCTCAAAACAAATCACATCGTTCGGCAAAAGAACCAAATTTTGTTCAATATAGTTTTCTTTATCTTTTGATGACTGAAATTGTAATTGAACTACAATTCCTTTCGAAATATTCCTCTTGGCAAATGCCTTTGCAAATGCAGAAATAGACAATATATTCCAAACTTTTTTAGGCGTATTATCATTATCTTTATTCACCAACTGCTCATTCAACTTAACTACACTTTCATTTCGTTCTTTAACTTCTTTTCTTGCTTCCAAATTTTCCAACACTTGCCTATCATATTTCCAAGAAAGAATACATGCCAGCACGAGTAAAATCAGTACGGTTCCATAATACATAATATATAGTTCTATCTTTCCATGTAGATAATCATTATTATCAAGAATTGCTTCACGATTAGAAAGAAGAACAAGTCTATATTGCGTATCGTTATAGTTAAACGCTGCACCTGAAGCAATATATTTTCTATTATTCAACTCAATCATTTGATGTTGTACGGAACCTTGCTTTAAACTTTGATAAAAAGCTTTAGAACTATCTGAATTATAATATGTTGAAGTCGTAAGATCTTTGTATCGATTTGTTTCTAAAACATCTTTTACAAACACAATTGTTTCATCTTTTGTAAAAGCCCAATAGCGATTTGAAGAAGCATCAAGCGTTGAAAGTATATTCGTTATAATTTCTTCATCATCGCGATTTTCTTTTAAGTTTATTTGATCTAGAACTAGCTGAACATATCCATCTTGCGAACTAGCCGCAACAGATAAGATACCTTCTTCAAATTGTTGCATTTCATAATTGAGTAATATAAAAGACACACACGCTATCACACAACTTATTAATACTGTCTTAGAAAAAAGTTTTTTTATCTTCATGCATTCACCTTCATTATTTCATCATACTTAGTCGAATTTTTCTGAATTTCATCATATAACCAGTTAAATCCTCTGATTTCACTAATTGTTTGTTGATCAGAAAATAAATTAACACCTAACCCAAGTCTATCTCCTTCTATTGAATACCCTAATACAGATAATACTGTTGGAAACATATCCAATTGTGTAGCAATGCGATTTGTAGTCTTTAGTTCCTTACCAGTATTCACAAAAACGTTATATACTGTCCTATCATAGTTATTGATTCCTTTCACAAGAGAGCTATCCATTCTAGGATGATCCCCTGTAATCACAAAAACAGTATCTTCATAGAAAGGTTGTAATTTACACCAATCTAAAAATTCTCGAATTTGTTCATCATTACAATGTGCTACATTTGCTGTAACATTAGCATATTTTTTTTCGCATTTATCACACTCATGGCCATCGGGTGCATGCAGATCCACAGTCAACATCGTTAAATTAAATGGCTGATTTAAAGCATACATTTTAGTAAGTTCATCCTTTGCAATATCAAACAAATGATAGTCTTCAAATCCCCACCATCCATCATTATATCCAGCAGGAAGATATCCTTCTTTCCTAGCCTGAAATAAATCCATTATGGAGTAATTTCCATGTTGTTGAAAAAAAGCTTTTCTGCCTCCGAAATCGGCATTAGAACCACACAAGAATTCTTGTGTATATCCATTTTCACCTAAGATATCACCTAGTGCTACCACATGAGCATAATCTTGTTGTGAATTAGTTGTATTTTCATTCTCTGCACCTTTATATGGCAATCCTGTCTCACTGGCAAATAAAGCAGCCATGGTCCAATTAGTTCCAATTAAATTATGCAACCCGCCTAAAGGCTTACTACTATCTTTAAAGCTGATATTCTTTTCAGCCAAAGCAGTTAAATTAGGTATATAGTTTTCACTTTGTTCCCCCCCCCATTAGCTGTATCGGCATATGTTGTTTCTAATGATTCAACATAAATATAAACTAGATTTTTTTTCTTTTCTCCTGCAGTAATAGCTACATTTGCAGCACTTGTATAATAATCTTCGTAAATCGATGTTGTGTCACTTTGCATCTTAAAATAATCAACAAGTCCATAACAACTATTTAAAACAAGTAAGCACACAATAGTAGGAATACAACACAAATATGTAATCCATTTGTGTGATTTCAAGTTATCTCTATATAGATTTTTAGATTTTTTATAATCGATTTTACAAATGAAAACAATCAAAAAAGAAACTAAAATCGTAGGAACACCTATCCCAATGAGATTCTTCATAATCATTGCATTTGAAGTTCCTTGTAAAGGCCCTGTCATAGTGTTAAGAACCTCTTCAATACCTACGCCAAAAGATTCATGCACAAACCACCCTGCATAGGCAAGTAGGATAGGAAAAATGTACAGAATTGACATGGAAATATACCATATCACTGACTCACCTTTTATATGTGACTCTTTAAAATGCTCTGTATTAGAATTCACAAATCTAGAAATTCGCTGCATTGTCTTCTGTGTACTTTTCACATCATCCTTTGCTGCAGATATAAACATCTTTCTTTCATCTGTGAAATCATTTGTTCTCCACTGACTATTTGTTGAAATACTATTTATGATTCCAGCCATACGCATAAAGAAAACCATAAAATTATAAAATGGAAGTAATGCTACTGCCCAAAAATGTTTCAAATAATATGTATGTAATTCACAATCAAAACGTATAAATCTTGCTACAGAAATAAAATAAAAATATCCTATAACAATATACAATAAAAAAATCACGCCAAATGAGTACAACAAAGTCGCACCTGAATAATTTAAAGTCACCAACAAAATAATTGCCAAATACCAAATCATTCTTGGAAAAGCAAATGTATGGTCAAACAACAATGTACTTGTATTTACATCCTTGTACGCAGTACGAATTTTCAAATCTTTGCCATCAAACATTTTTGCAACTTCAAGTGAACC
>CALBJM010000297.1 GCA_937893225.1 uncultured Erysipelotrichaceae bacterium
ATTTCTTTCATCCTTTCAGCAATTACATGCATGCCTTCTTTGCATGTGATAGATCGCGTAAAACGAATTTTTTTGTTTTCTAGATCAGCTAAGTTTTGTGGAATCTTTACATCAGTTACTTCATGCAGTTTTTTCATTGCCGCAAAGTCATCATCATATATATCGTTTGTAATACATGCTAGTACATCTTTGCAGAATTTGTATGGAGAAGCAGTAGATAGAACCACAGAAGGTGTTTTGTCACCTGTTTCTTCTACGTATTGTCTGTATGCTTGCAATGCGACAGATGTATGTGTATCAATGAGTACATGTTCTTTTTGATACAGGGCATGGATCGTTTTTTTACATTGTTCTTCGCTTGCCCAATATCCTTTGAATATGGAAGATATTCTTTGAAACAATTGTTTATCAATTGTGTAGCTTCCTTTTTCTTTGAGTTCTTGCATCATCTTTCTAACAAATGCATCATCATAATTACTCATCATAAACAAAAGACGTTCAAGATTAGAAGAAATCAAAATATCCATGGAAGGAGACATTGTTGGAACAAATTCTCTATGAATGGAATATGTACCAGAGTTCAAAAAATCTGTTAAGACATTATTTGTGTTGGAAGCACAAATCAGTTTGTGGATTGGCAAGCCAATCCTTTTCGCTAGATAACCAGCTAAAATATCTCCGAAATTTCCTGTAGGAACACAAAAATTTACCATATCGCCACAATGTATTTCTCCATTTTGTACAAGTTTTACATAAGAAGAATAGTAATACACGATTTGTGGTACAAGTCTACCAATATTAATGGAATTTGCTGAAGATATCGTTACGTTATTTAAAGAAGCAAGAACTTCTGGATTGGAAGTGGCATCTTTGACGAGTCTTTGACAATCATCAAAATTTCCTTGCACCGCAATAACTTCAACGTTCTTGCCTTCACTTGTTTGCATTTGTCTCTTTTGAACTTGAGAAACACCAATTTCAGGATAAAAAACTGTGATTGCGGTATTTGGAACATCAGCAAAACCACTAATAGCTGCCTTTCCGGTATCGCCACTGGTAGCTGTAAGTATAGAAATCGTGTCATGTAGATTTTCTTTTTCATAGGCTTTTGTGAGAAGATGCGGTAATAAAGTTAGTGCAATATCTTTAAAAGCACTTGTTGGACCGTGCCAAAGTTCCATTAAGTGGCAGTCTTCTATCTTTTTTATAGGAACGATTTCTTGTGTATCGAATTTTGTATCATATGCTTTTTGAATACAGTCATGGATTTCTTGTTGTGTGTAGTCATTGAGAAAACTGCCAATGATTTTTTCAGCGATTTCTTGATAAGAAAGATTTAATACATCTTTGACATCGATGTGGATGTCTATATCATAAGGTGTGTATAAACCACCATCTGATGCTAAACCATGAATAATAGCGTTATGCGGCATTTCACATAAATTGATATTTCTACTACTGACATATTTCATATAAAAAATGCTCCTTGTATTGAATACTCGATTATGATACTATGTCCACGAAACAAAAACAAGTGTGTTTAAGATAAGTACACATGGAGGGAACATGAAAATTGGTTTACTTGGACATGGTGTAGTAGGAAGTGGTGTGCGAAAAATTATTGATGACAACCACATACCTGGTGTAGAAATAAAGCGTATTTTAGTACATACTGAAAAAGAAATCATCGACAAGTCTTTGATGACTACAAATGTGGATGTTATATTACAAGATCCTGAAATTGACATCGTTGTAGAGTGTATGGGTGGTATTGAACCTGCTAGGAGTTATGCATTACGTGCAATGCAAAGTGGAAAGAACTTTGTAACATCGAATAAAAAAATGCTCGCTTCTTCATTTTCAGAATTGTTGAAATGTGCAAAGAAAAACCATGTCACAATTGGATATGAAGCAAGTTGTGGTGGTGGCATTCCGTGGATGGCAAATTTGGAAAGAATTCGACGTATTGAAGAAATTCAGGCATTTCGTGGAATTTTAAATGGGACAACAAACTATATTCTTTCTCGCATGTATCAAGAAAAACAAGCATTTGATGCAATGCTAAAAGATGCACAAAAATTAGGTTATGCGGAAAGAGATCCTTCGGATGATATAGATGGTTTGGACGTACGCTATAAAGTGGCTTTGAGTTGTGCAAAGGCATTTGGGAGAATGATAGACGTAGAACAAATTCCTACTTTTGGCATTCGGAATATCCAGAAGGGTGATTTAGAATATGGCAGGGAGATTGGCTGTGTTATTAAATTAGTAGGAAAAGCAAATCTAGATGGTATGGCGGTGGTTATGCCAGTGTTTGTAAAACAAGAAGATATTTTTGCATCCATTCCTTTAAACTATAATGCAATAGAATGTGCTTCTGCATCCCTTGGTCTTGCAACGTTTATTGGACAGGGGGCAGGTTCTTTGCCAACTGCACATGCGGTCGTACAAGATGTTTTAGATGTTGTAAATGGTGTTGCAACATTGCAAGATTGTCATCTAGCAACTGTGAATAATACAAGTGTAGAAGGCAAATATTATGTGCGTACAACACAGCGTGAAGCGTTTGAAGGGTATATAGAGCAAGAAGCAAAGTGTGGTTTTTTGACGAAGAAAATGTGTATTGAAAAGCTATGTGATTTAGTGAGAAAGTCTAAAGATGAAGCGATTTTTGTTGCAGAGGTGATGAAATGATCAAAGTTGTGAAATTTGGTGGCTCTTCTGTAGCAAATGCAGAACAGTTTCAAAAAGTGAAAAATATTGTGGAGAGTGATCCGAGTAGAAAGTTTATCGTTACTTCTGCATGTGGAAAAGAGTCCCATGAGGATCATAAAGTAACAGATTTGTTGTATTTGATACAAGCACATATTCAATATGGTGTTTCTTACGAGAGTTTATTTGATATGGTCGTAAAGAAATACACATCTATTAAAGAAGATTTGCATCTGTCATTAGATCTTGAAGCGGAATTTCAAAAAATGCGTGATATTTTAACAAAAAATGATACACCAGATTATCTTGTTTCACGCGGTGAATATTTAACGGGAAAGTTATTAGCAGAATATTTAGGGGCAACATTCGTAGATGCTGCAAAAGTAATCCAGTTTCATTATGATGGTACCATTGATATGAAACGTACAGGCGAACAGTTGCAATTGTATGCAAAGAATCATGAAAAGATACTTGTTCCTGGTTTCTATGGTGCTATGCCAAATGGAACGATTCGTGTAATGAGTCGAGGAGGCTCAGATATTACAGGTGCTGTTTTAGCAAACCTTGTAAATGCAGATGTATATGAAAACTGGACAGATGTATCTGGTTTTATGGTTGTTGATCCAAGAATCATTTCTCATCCTATTTCTATTCCAAGAATTACATATGCAGAGTTGCGTGAAATGAGTTACATGGGTGCAAATGTCCTACATGATGAGTCCGTATATCCTGTGCGTGAAAAAAACATTCCAATCAATATTCGCAATACGAATGAACCAGATCATCCAGGAACAATGATCATGGAAGATTGTAGTGCTATGGATAAGCTTGACCCACCTCATGCGATTACGGGTATTACGGGACGAAAAAATTACACTGTAATTTCTTTAACAAAAGCACATAGTTCTACTGAAATTGGCTTTTTGAGAAAATTATTGTCTGTTTTTGAAAAATACAATGTTTCTATAGAAGCTGTACCAGTGACAGTAGATACATATAGTATCGTTGTGCAAACGCATTTGATCAATCATTGCCTCTATGAAATCATTGGTGAACTTAAAGAACAATTAAAACCAGAAGACATTCGTGTAGAAGACCATCAAGCAATGATTGCAGTCGTTGGTAGAGAAATGAAGCAACGTGCAGGTATTTCTGGACAATTGTTGAGTGAATTTGGAAGAAACAAGATCAATATCCGAACAATTTCTCAATCATCCTATGAATTAACAATTATGATTGGTGTTTCAGATGATGATTTTGAAAAAGCTATTCGAGCAATTTATGAAAAATTTGTTGCGGAGGAAAAGAAAGAATGAAAGTTGGTATTGTAGGTGCTACTGGAGCAGTTGGCAGACAGATGATAACGTGTCTAGAAGAAAGAAATATTCCAATTGAAGAATTACGTTTATTTGCTTCTGATAAATCAAAAGGCATAAAGTTACCTTTTCATGACACACAAATAGAAGTGCGTGTTGTAGAAGATGGCTGTTTTAATGGTTTAGAGTATGTGTTAGGGGCAGTGAGTAATGCATTGAGTAAACAATATCGTCCAATGATAGAAAAAGCTGGTGCAGTATATATTGATAATAGTTCTGCATTTCGTATGGAAGATGATGTACCGTTGGTGATTCCAGAAATCAATGGTGAAGATGCATTGCAGCACCATGGAACAATTGCTAATCCAAATTGTTCTACAATCATTACTCTTATGGCAGTAGCGCCAATGAATCATCTATCTAAGATAACATCGATTCAAGCATGTACATATCAAGCTGTTAGTGGTGCTGGCAAGCAAGGTATTGAAGAATTAGAAAATGAAATTCAAGGAAAGCAAGCAGAAGCAAAGGTTTTCCCTGCTCAAATTGCTTACAATGTGATTGCTGATATAGGTACGATGCTAGATAATGGCTATACAACAGAAGAAATGAAAATGCAAAATGAAGGACGAAAGATCTTACATTTACCTGATTTAAAAGTGACATGTACATGTGTGCGCGTGCCTGTTTATCGCTCACATTCCATTTCAGCTTCTGTTGTTACAGAACAACAAATATCTATAGAAGATGCCAAAAATTCTATTCGTCAATTTGATGGAGATGTATTATGTGAAGATACGATTCCAATGCCGATTGACACAAGTGATCAAGATCTTGTTTATGTTGGGAGAATTCGCAGAGACCTTGTGAATGATAAAGGATTAGTAGTGTGGTGTTGCGGTGATCAGATTCGCAAGGGAGCAGCAACAAATGCGGTTGAAATCATGCAATATCTGAATGCACATTAATGTGTTACAATATTTTTGAAAAAAAGAGGATAAGAATATGTCACATAAAGTATTGCTTTCTGTTACAACATTAGCCGTTGCTGCAGCTGCAGCAAGTGTTGCTTGTTGGAAAATGTGGAAAGACAAAAAAGAAGAAAAACAAGAAAAAGATGATGAAATACACTTCATCAAAATCGAAGATGCAGAAGATGAAACACCAAAAACATATAGTGCAGAAGGAAAAAGTACAGAAGTACAAGAAATAGCTGCAGTATATCCATATTTGGATCCGAGCTTTATTGAAACGATTTTGGCAAAAGACAAAGAGTTCAATGCAACATATGAAGAAGATGTTCTTGTTACAGTTACACATGTTGTAAAGTTTTCTGATGCGGAAGAAAGAAAAGCTTTTGTTGAAATTATGGAAGTAAGTGGATATACAACAGAATTAGATGGAGAAATAGTAAAAGCTTCAAGAAAATTCTTTACTGAATCTGGGGCAATTATTTCTGATATTTTAAATGTTGCAAATCAAACAAATGCATTGATGGGAGAATACGTAGAATATAGTATTCATTAAGCACTTCATTAGAGTGCTTTTTTTTAGCTTTTTTGTTAAAATAATATCCATTGATTGAGGTTATATATGGAAGATAATAATGCAGAAGAAGTAAAACAAGAAAAAAATCCATCTAGTATGGGAAATTATAG
>CALBJM010000298.1 GCA_937893225.1 uncultured Erysipelotrichaceae bacterium
TGGATTGAATCATTTTGATAAGCATTTAAAGCATCTATTGTTTCAAAATCATAAATCAAACACAAATCATAATTACTTTGTGGTGCACAAGATGCATTTGTTACAGTCATGCCGCCAACTGTAGAAGACAGAGAAGCAAGAGGTTTAGAAAGTTCTAATGCTTTTTGTAATACTTCTGCATGCTTTTCTTCTTTGAGTTTAAACATACAAATATGTCGAATCATATTACGCTTCCTTTACTTCATACAAATAGTGGTATAATGCACCAATCATATTTGCATCATTTCCAAATTCACAAGTGACTACTTCTGGAATAGTAGCAGGCATAAAAGATCCAGCTCTATCATAATATGCATGCAATTGCTTCTTTAAGCTTTCCATTAATAACGGCTGTTTAGAAATACCGCCACCAATAGCAACTCTTTCTACATCTAGAACAAATTGCAAGGAAACAATACCCGATGCTAAAGTTCCACAATATTTATCAATAGTATCTAATGCTTCTTGTTTTCCATTATTCGCATCTGCAAATAAAATTCTACCATTCATTTCTTCATGTGGAACACCCAAAACATCTGCATAGGCATCACTCATAACACCTACACCATTCACTCTAGCCCACATATTATTCGGATCATATTCAGCTTCCATTAAATTCGTTGGAATACCAGAATACTCACCAGCAGCAAATGTAGAACCACGATATACTTTACCATCAATAATAATCGCTCCGCCAATACCTGTACCAAGAACGATGACCGTACCATTGTGTACACCTCTCATGCTGCCTTTCCAAATTTCAGCAGCAGCTGCCGCTTTTGCATCATTTTCAACCGCAAATGGAACTGGAATTACATCTTTTAAACGATCTCTTAAATTCACGCCATTAATATACCCTAAAGCACCACTTGTATAGAAATATCCTTGCATAGCATCAATTTTACCTGGTGCACTCATAGCAAGAGCTTCTACATTTTTTTCTTTAAAAGAATCATAGATAGTTTTTAAAGCATCAATAAATGTTTCTAGTCCATTATAAGGTGTAGGAACCTCTCCTTTTTCAGAAATTTCACCGTTTTCATTCATCAGTGCATACTTGATATTTGTACCACCAACGTCAATTGTTAAATAGTTGCTCATTTTTAAATTCTCCTTATTACTATTATATTTTCATTATAGAAAAAAAACCACAACGATTATACGTTGTGGTTACTTTCAAGTATCTTCTTACCAACTTCCAGACCCTTCGGAGTTAGAAACACGATTCCATAATGCTCTTTTACTAAAAACCCATCATCACTTAATCGATTCAACATTGCATGTACGCTAGGACGCGTTACATGCAATTCTTTTGCGATATTAATAGAACGAATACCTTTACCTGATGGATCAAGCTCTGTCATTTTAGCAAGATACTTCTTTTTTGAATCACTCAATGTACGATGATACATAATGGTAACACCTACCTCAAGAAACGTAATTAAGCAGTTTGTTCAACTTCAACCTTTCTCTTATTAGGATCAGGTCTAAATAAGAGATAGAGATATCCTACAAGAACTACAATAGCTACGATAGTTCCGACACCAAAGACCAATTCACCTGTAATTAAGCCACCAAATTGGTAAACCATAAGTGTAACGAGATATGCATTCACATTTTGGAAAATAATAGCAAACCAGAACCACTTCTTATCGTTCATTTCTTTAGCCATAGAAGAAATAGCAGCAAGACATGGTGAATCATAAATATTAAATACTAAGAATGAAATAGCTGCAATTGTTGTTGGGAAGAATGATGCAAACTGTTGATGCATAGAAATCTCATATTCTTCAACTTCTCCAAGACCAGAAAGAACGCCCATTGTTGAAACGATACCTTCTTTAGCAACGAAACCAGACAAACTAGCAGCAACTGCTTGCCATGTACCAAAACCAAGTGGTTTAAAGATCCAAGCAATAGCATTACCAATATAAGCTAAGAAAGAATATTCTGTATCAACAAGACCAAATGTACCTTCTTGTATACCAAAGCTTCCCAAGAACCACATAACTGCACAGCATAAGAACAAAATTGTTCCGGCTTTCTTTAAGAATGCCCATACTCTTTCCCAGACGTGTAATAATACACCCTTCAAACTAGGAATATGATATGCAGGAAGTTCCATTACGAATGGTGCTGGATCGCCTACAAACATATTTGTCTTTTTCAAAATGACACAAGTTACAATAACCAAAGCAATAGATGCTAAATAGATAACTGGTGCAAACCACCAAACGCCATCACCTAACAAATAACCAGCAATCATTGCAATAACAGGAAGCTTAGCGCCACAAGGAATTGTTGTTGTAGTAATCATTGTCATACGACGATCTTTTTCATTTTCAATCGTACGTGTAGCCATGATACCAGGCACGCCACAACCCTGAGAAATCATAAATGGAATAAAGGACTTACCAGAAAGACCAAATTTTCTAAAGATACGGTCCATGATAAATGCAACACGTGCCATATATCCGCAATCTTCTAACAAAGATAGGAAGAAGAAGACAATAGCCATCTGTGGTGCAAAACCGATAGGTGCACCAATACCACCAATAATTCCATCAACCACAAGACTTACTACCCAATCTGCTGCTCCAGCATTTTCTAATACGCCTTGTACTGCAGGTTGAATCCATTCTCCAAACAATACATCATTAGTCCAGTCAGTAACAACTGTACCAAGTGTAGCTACAGAAATATAGTATACAAGGAACATAACTGCTGCAAAGATAGGAAGTGCAAGCCATCTATTTGTTACAAATTGGTCAATCTTATCAGAAATAGATAACTGACCTGCTTTCTTCTTTACATATACATTTTTCAATAAATTAGCAATGTATTA
>CALBJM010000299.1 GCA_937893225.1 uncultured Erysipelotrichaceae bacterium
GTTGATTATCAATATGATCATAGAATAGGGTACCGCTAAAATGATCGATTTCATGCTGCAAAACAATAGCTAAATACCCTCTAGCACGAATCGTAATATCTTTATTTGTACACAAATCAAATGCTTTTACAGTAATACGTGCACTTCTAACGACATATCCTTTATGCTCTTCAACAACAGAAAGGCAACCTTCACCACTATGAAGATATGCTTTTTGAACAGAAGAAGAAACGATTCTAGGATTGACCAACATATATTCGAAGTGCTCTGGTTCACCATTCTTATCTAGATCGTCTACTACAACGGCAGTCATTTGCTTTTTTACACCAACTTGAATGGCACTGATACCAACAGCAGGACGAAGATTCATCTTTTCTGCTTTTTCTTCATCTGTGCTATCTTTAACATATTGCAACATTTCTCTTAAAAGAGTTTCGTCTTCTTGACTAAGCGGTAATGTAACTTTTTCTGACTTCTCACGGATAATAGGATCCGTATCTTTTACGATTGTATCATTATTAATTAACATAAAAAACCTCTCTAGTATTCTAATCATATGACGTATAAATGTCAAAAAGATGTTACAATAATCTGCATGACAACAACAAAGAAAAAATGGAAATTCAAAGAAGGCTTATTCTCTTTTCTTATGAGTGGGGGAAGTGATCTATGGATCCATCTTGCGATGGTTGGCCTTATGATATTTGGAACATTGATGATTGGCTCAGCATCTATGGGGCTAGCAGTCAAAAATACTTCCTATCTTGTTAAAACGGTCATTAAGCAAATCGTATTTGTGATAATTGGCTATTTTGTAATGTGTAAATTATCCAACTGGTTTAAAATCGAAAAATTAAGAAAATCTTCATTTTCTTGGATTATTATCTTAATGGAATTCTTACTTTTTTCTTGCATTGCTTTTAAGGCATCTGGAGGTGCACACGCTTGGATCAGAATACCGTTTCCTGGCATGGAAGTTTCTATACAGCCTAGTGAGTTTGCTAAGATCGTTAGTATTTTGATCATGGCTGCGTATTTAGGGGATGTGAAAAAACAGTATGCAAAATCTTTTCAGATGTTTTTGCGGCCTTTGATTTTTATCGGTATCTATTTGTTTACTGTATTGATCATTCAACATGATTTGGGCTCTATGGCAGTCATTTTCTTAATTACTTGTGTGTGTTTATTGATTCCTTCTCATCCACAAGCACATCGTTTTCAAGTTGCATTGCGGATATTGTTTTGGATTGCTGTGGTGTGTGTTGTATTTATTTTGTCGCCTGCAGGCGTGCAATTGGTAGAACATATGCCTTTGGATGCATATCAAAAAAATAGATTTTTGTCTGCAGTGAATCCATTTATGGATATTTATGGATCAAGTTATCAGATCGTTAAAGGATTGATTTCATTTGCAGATGGTGGATGGTTTGGCGTTGGCTTTGGAAATAGCGTAAGAAAATATACTGATTTTCCTGCCGCTAATACAGACTTTATTTTAGCCATTCTCGTAGAAGAACTTGGATTTGTTGGTTTTTTAGTATTGATGCTCTTATATGGTGTTATTATTTTTCGTTTATTAGCTTATGCGATGAAAATCAAAAATGAAAAAGCAAAGATCATATTGGTAGGAACTGCGATGTACTTTGTCGTACATATCTTTTTCAATATTGGTGGTGTTACAGGTTTGATTCCTTTAACAGGCGTACCATTATTGATGATTTCTTCTGGTGGTTCTTCAACGATGTCCATCATGTTTATGGTGGGCATTGCGCAAGCTGTTATTTCACAATATAAAAGAAAGGAAATCGAATGAGGATCATA
>CALBJM010000300.1 GCA_937893225.1 uncultured Erysipelotrichaceae bacterium
TTATGATTTTCAAGAACATTTCAGTGAAGGGTCGTTGCTTATCTTAATGACATTGGATTTTCCACAACTTTTTTCATTTGATTTTATAGATCCAACCTTCAGGTGCTTCAATTTTACCTGTTTGGATATCAACCATTGTTTCACGCAACTTAGCAAATGTTTTGCCAGATTTTTCCATGCCTGACGGGAATACTATGGATTTATCAGAATCGTAATCGATTTTACCAACTGGAGAAATTACTGCCGCAGTTCCACAAAGTGCACATTCTTCAAAGTCTTTGATTTCATCAAATGCCACTTTTCTTTCATCAACTTTGATATGCAAATAGTTTTCAGCAATATATACAATAGAACGCCGTGTAATAGATGGAAGAATGGAATTGCTCTTAGGTACAACGAGTGTGCCTTCTTTATTGACAAATAGAACATTTGTTCAATCCACCTGTTTCTTCAATATATGTGCGTGTAGCAGGATCAAGGTATAGGTTTTCGGCATAGCCTTCTTCATGGGCAAGTGTAGTAGCATAGAGACTCATAGCATAATTTAATCCAGCTTTTACATTACCCGTTCCATGTGGTGCTGCACGGTCAAAATCGGATACTCTTAGGGCTACTGGTTTTGCGCCACCTTTAAAATAAGCACCTACAGGTGTAGCGAATACTCTGAATTGGAATTCTTTAGCGGAGGCAACACCAAGTACTGCACTTGTAGCAAATTCATATGGGCGTAAGTATAGTGCTGCGCCTGATCCATATGGAGGTACCCATTCTGCGTTTGCTTTGACTACTTCCGTGATTGCTTTGAGAAAGAGTTCTTTTGGTACAGATGGCATTTGGATACGTTTTGCGGAATTGTACATTCTTTCAGCATTTAGATCTGGACGGAAGCAAACAATGGAACCGTCTTCCCATTTATATGCTTTTAAGCCTTCAAATACTTGTTGGCAATATTGTAATATGCCTGCAGATTCATTGAGTACTACCGTATTGTCTGTTGTAAGCGTGCCGTCTTCCCATTGGTCGTCTTTGTAGTTTGCGACAAATCGTTTATCGGTTTTCGTGTATTGGAATCCTAGGCTTGTGTAGTCGAGTTCTTTCGTAGACATAGTGTTGTCCTCCGGTTTCTATGGTGAATAGTTTAGTCTTGTTTTTTTGGTAGAACAATATACATTTGAAAAAAATTTCTGAAAATATAATTCACTAAATGAAAGAGAATGTAAAAAAACCGACGCAAATTACATCGGTTGTGTTTCTATAATGTTTTCAGTTTCTTTGCATACCGCAAACCATAGTTTTGTTCCATCGTCGTCTTCTTTAGGATTGGTTTCTTCTAGTTTTACTGCGACATAACCAAATTGTTCAAGAATATGTTTGTTGCGCATACGGTCTGCTTCGTCTTTCATAGAGTAAATGTATGGTTCTTTTTGTGTGTCAGGGCCATAGCAAGCTACATCAGGGTCTAGAGAAAAGACGCTGTAGTACGTAGTGAGTCCTGTTTCATTGCGCAGTACTTGTTCTTTTGTGATTTGCAACATGTTTGTGAATATGCCTTGTTTGCGATATGTTTTTGTTACATAGGCATTTGTAAAGAAACAAGTTTCTCCTGGAAAGTCATCGTTGGTGTTGTTTTGATAATAGGGATATGGTGCTTCTGGGAACATCATATTACAGAGTGTATAGTATTGCAAAAAACTCCAGTCTGAGTCTGTAGTGATTTCATCATATACGTCTTGTGATTTCATGATGGCATTCGTGGAGCCGTGCATGAATGCTAAATCAGCAACGACAGTATCGTTTTCATAGACAAGGAGTATGCCTTGTTCTAAGAGCTCAATGTTTTGTGTTGTTACAAGTGGATAACAAAATAGTAGGTAGTGTAGGCCATTGATTTCTTCAAGCGTGCATTCTTCTGGAAATAGTGCATATCTTGCTTCTAGTTCTGCTCTGCTTGGCGTTAGCCAATGCCCAAGCATATCCACTGCTAAATCAAAGTATTTTTTTGTGTTTTTTTCCATAGGACTATCATAACAGAAAAAATGTCAGGATGAGCCTGACATTAGTCTGTAATAAAGTGCTGCAAAAGTGTGAATGTGTTCATTGCACCATCAATATGACTTCTTTCATAGTTGTGGGAAGCATATACACCAGGACCAATTAAGCCATGGCGGATGTCATAACCTGCGCGCAGAGTTGTTTCAACATCACTGCCATAGTGAGGATATACATCGATAGCGTAATCGATATCATATTTTTTACAAATATCGTGTAATTCTGTAATCAGGTCATAGTTGTATGGACCACCTGAATCTTTTGCACAGATGGATACCATTCTTTCTGTACAACCAAGGTCATCTCCTACACATCCCATATCGACAGATAACATATCTTCTGTGTCTGCAGGGACGTTGCTGCCGCCATAACCAACTTCTTCAAGACAAGTGAAAATGAGAGTGACTTTTCTATTGAGAGCTACGTTTTCATCTTTTACCCATTGTGCAATGGCTAATAGAATCGCTGCAGAGAATTTATCATCTAAAAATCTAGATTTAATATATCCACTTTCTGTAATCGTTGTTTTAGGATCCATCGCAATGATATCGCCTGTTTCAATGCCGAGGTTTTCAACTTCTTCTTTTGTAGATACATTTTCGTCTAACAAGATTTCCATGTTCGCTTCTTTTGTTTCTACTTTTGCATCTGCAACGTGTGCACTAGGTTCCTTGTTCAGTACGACGCCAGTGTACATTTTTCCACTTCTTGTGAATACCATGCAATTTTCACCATCTGCAGTAGACCATTGATGTCCACCAAGCGTTGTTGGCTTTAAACGACCATTTGCTTTGATGCTTCTTACCATTGCACCAAGCGTATCAAAATGTGCAGCTAAAACGAGAGGATTTCCTTCACCGCCAATCGCGCATTCTACATTGCCTTTTCGCGTGATGCGTGGGGTGTATCCCATAGCAGTGAGTGTTTCTTTTACATAGTTAGCGGCATTGCTAGTGAAACCACTTGGTGAAGCAATAGATGTAAGTTTTTGTAATTGTGTGCAGATGATATCTGCGTATTTTTTGTTTTCCATATTTCTATCTCCCTTGTATGATTTTAGGCATTCTTGTGATAGTATGCAAGTAAGGTGTTTTTAGAGAGGGTAATTTATGGCTTTTTCTTTTCAAGTGAATCGAGATTTGCGATTTACATATAATGCAGAATTGTTACAGATAGCAAAGGCTAATACACCAACTTTGTTGCATGAAAAGAAAACACGTGTGCATTTTGTAAAGTGTGTAAAAGATGATACAAAGCTTGGTGGATGTGGAATAGAATGTGTTTCAACAGATTGGCAGCAGTCTTATGGAAAAGGGGCGTCGATCATTCTTGATTTTGGTCAACATGTTGTTGGTACTTTTTCTATAGATATGCAATGTGTTGGTTCTCCAATGGATGCACCTTTGCATATTGCCGTCCGTTTTTGTGAAATGCCGTGTGAAATAGAAGAGAATAGTGCAAAGTATGATGGTTGGTTGAGTTCATCATGGATCCAAGAAGAGCGTGTTCATGTGGATGCTTTACCGTGTACATTGCATATGTCACGGCGATATAGTTTTCGGTATGTGAAAATCGATGTATTGGATACATCTCCAAAGTGGAAAGTCGTGTTTTCAAATCCTATTGTGGATGCGGTGAGTTGTGTTGGTACGGCGGATATACCAAATATTGCAGATTCGACATTGCAAAAAATTTATGCAGTGGGCGTTCATACTTTACATGAGTGCATGCAAGATGTGTTTGAAGATGGTCCAAAGAGAGATCGTAGATTGTGGCTTGGTGATCTTCGATTACAGGCTTTGAGTGATTATGCAAGTTATCATAAATTAGATATCGTGAAGCGTTGTATTGCCTTATTTTGTGGAATGCAGTGTGAGGATGGCAGGATTCCTGCAAATGTGTTTGTGCATCCAGTGTGTGTGGCAGATGATACATTTTTGTATGATTATAGTTTGTTTTTGATTAGTTGTGCGTATGATTATGTACAAGAGACAAAGGATATTGCTTTTTTAGATAAAATCTATTTGATTTTGAAGAAAAATATGGATGCGTGTTTGCATTGTGTTGATGGTAGTGGAAGGTTTCATTTGAATGAGCAGTTTCCTGTGTTTGTGGATTGGGCGGATACATTTGATAAAGAGGCGTGTGGCAGTGCAATCACAGTGTATGTATTGCGGCAATGGATCGTATTAGGTGATTTGTTGCATAGAGATGTTTCTGCGTATGTACTTGTGTTAGAACAAATGGAAAAAGATATTCGTGAGAATTTGTATGATGTTGATGCACATGTTGTGCGTTGTGCTAGTGGAGAAGTAAATTTGGCTACACAAGTGTGGATGGTGTTGGCTTCTGTTTTTGACAGAGATGAAAATCATTTGATCATGTTAGAAGCGATGCGTCGTTTCTTTCCGGTAACTGGTATTGCTACACCGTATATGTATCATCACATTGTAGAAGCATTATTTGTTGCTGGATGCAAAGATGAAGCAATTTCATT
>CALBJM010000301.1 GCA_937893225.1 uncultured Erysipelotrichaceae bacterium
GACATTGTTTATTTTAAAGAGTATGAGGATGCGTATGAAGCCTTGAAAGATCCAACATTGCTCAATTACATTGATGTATTAAATGAAATATAAAAGGAACTTTAATGTCTATCTTTTACAAATATATTTTTGAAAATACAAACGATTCAGGTCATCATATAAGAAATTTTTATGCAATTGACAAACAATGCTTTGTTCTAGTTTTTTCGCAGTATAATGATGGTAACATTGGATACGTAGTAAATGTAAGCCATAATATAGGAAATCTTGATCGTTTAGGTGATGATTATGTAAAAATCAACTTTTCTAATGATATTGAATTGTTAACTGATGTTGAAGATTTATATAAAAAGGTTTACAAATTAGGCGAAATCAATAGCTATGTTTGGCAAAGTGCAGATCTAAAAGAGACCCCTAAAATCATTCTTCCTATAGTTGATGATGCTATCATATACTCGCCTTTATATAAAAATATAATATTAGGTTATGTTAGCACATTGTTTCTTGATGATATTGATAAACAACATGATTATTTTAAGACATATAACAATATTTCAGAAGCTTTTAAAGATCCGGTCTTTTTAAGCTATACAGATGTGTTGGATGAAATTTGAGGTTGCACATGTTAAAAATAGAAAAGTTTGATATTGTTGCGAATGATGCTAAATCAGGTTTAGGAACATTTTTTGTTACAGACACTGAAGTCATTTACGATAAAAAAGCTCTTGCGATTTCTGGCCTAGAATTAAATTTTGAATTTTTACATGTTGTAAAGTCTATTGGTTATAGTCTTCTACATGACTCTACATGTATCAATCATGATTCGTTTAAAGACATGATAACAAATCTTGATGAATATTTAAACAGATATAACATTGAACCAATAATTTATACGTTGTATGATAACAAATTAGGACATACATCTATAGGATTAATGCTCTGTAATGATGTAAGTAATGTTATTGTTGATACAGTTACAGAATCTTTTTCAAACATTGAATTTAAAGATATTAAAATGCTTGCATCTGGAAAACATTCAGAAAACTTTAGAATCATAAATGATCATGATTCTTTTCTTGATGCTCTAAACTCACCTGAAATGATGAACTATAATGATGTTTTAAACACTATCTAAAAGGTGTCATAATGCAATATTTTAAAGTGTTCCAACAAATTATTGATTACTATTATTGTTAAAATAAGTCTTGATTTTTAATTTTCTATAATTTATAATAAACAAAAATAAGAAATTTTATAAGGTTTCTAAATTTGAAAACAATTAGCTTACCATATACCTGTTCAGAAGACGACCGTGATTTCATCAGAGATGAAATTCGGAAGTCATCTAATATGGTAAGATATGCGTTCAACAGATACAAAGATTCTAAATCTGAAAAAGATATTAGATTGCTTTCTAAAAGCTTATCAAATATTCCTTCAGATTCTTGGTTTATTCAATGTGCAATTAAGAAAGCAAATTATTTGTTTCTTGCAAATAAAGAAAATGTCATCTTTGGTGGAAAATTTAATTTCTTGCAAAGACTGAAGCATAAATCAAATAAAGATGAGTTTAAATCAGGTAGATTGCTTGGGATTTATTCGCAGGGTGAGAAATTAGCTAATGGAAACCGTAAATTCAAATTAGATATTGAGAGCAACCAATTTATATTTAAGTTTTCCAAAACTAAACATATCAATCTTCAGTTACCAAAACTTCATAAGAATTATCTTTATGAATTAATCAACTTAGAAGAGCAATGTAATCAGAAATTATCCAATTTTAGTGTAGAATTAAAATTGAATAAGATCTGTATTACTTTTGACGATTCCAAAATCTATTGTACTAATTATAATGGAAAATCAAATGTTGTTGCAGGAATTGATATGAATCCAAATTATATTGGATTTTCTATTTCTAAATGGGATAATGGAAAGAGAAAGATTCTGCTTGAAGAGCAGTATGATTTATCTTACTTCTCAAGAAACTTACATAAAGCATCAGATGATGCGAAAAGTAAGTACCAAAACAACAAGCGAATCTTTGAAATCAAAGAGATTGCGAAAGATATAATCAATAAATGCAAATTTTTCCATGTTGGAAAATTTGGCATCGAAGATTTGTATTTTAAATCAGACAATTCAGGAAAAGGTAAATCTTTCAACAGATTAACGAAGAATAAGTGGAAAAGAGAAGCGTTGGTTTCTACTTTAAAGAAGCATTGTCTTTTAAACAAAATAGACTTCATAGAAGTCAATTCTGTTTATTCTTCACTCATTGGGAACTTATATAATGAAGCACCAGACCCAATAGCAGCAAGTTTGGAAATTGCACGACGTGCAATGTTCAAATATATCAAAGGTCAGTTTTATCCAGAGCTTATAGACTCAACCAGTTTGTTCAACCTATGGAAGGAATCAGCAAGCTGGGTTTATACGAGCTGGAAAGAACTCTTTGATATATTAAAAACGGTGGGATTGAAATACCGCCGTTCTTTAGATTCTTTTGATTCTGAAGTTTTTAGACTCAAGTCATCTAAATCTATGGTAAATTTATATAAAATTTATAATTGTTTAGATAACTGAGTTATTTTAAACTCCCATCCGATATCATTCTTTATGCTCCAAAAAATACTTTTCAATGTAGCTATATTTCTGACATAAATGATTTAATCAATTTTGATCATGACTATGTAAAACAATACAAAAGTGCAAAAGAAGCTTTAAATGATGTAATTTTTAAAAACTACACTGATGTTCTAAATGAACTATAAAATATGTTGACAATGTTTTCTTTATATGATATGTATAACTTATTGTTCAACAAAAGAAGAAACTAAATGATTTACCAATCTATTATTAATGCAGCTATTGAAGAAGCTAAAAAATCTACTTGCTACCCTCGTATTGGGGCTATCATTTTTAAGGGAAAACGTATTTTTTCTCGCGGTTATAATGATATTCGTAGTTCAAGCATTCCTATGAAACATCGCCATTGGCCTGAATCTTTGCATGCTGAACAATCGGCTTTACTTAAAGTAGATTGGAATACCCTTAAAGGTTGCTCGATTTTGGTCTATCGCTATTCGAAAGATAAAGTTGTAGGATGTGCAAAACCTTGTCCTATGTGTGAAAAGATTATCCGTCACGTTGGAATTAAAAATGTTTATTATTCTGATGATGATGGAACTATCACGCATGTAAAATACGGTGCAATTGATGAAACGAAACTAAAGCAAGATTAAAATTTTAATTCTCCGTTCTAAAGATAGGAAACTAAATTTATGATGGGGAAATAAAGCCTATGGCTAAAACTTGCAAGTTTAAATTATTCGTAGATAATGTTTCTGATGCAAGCATTAAGTTAAATGAAATTGCTCGAAACCAAATTGAAGTACCTGCTGGAACAACCGTAAAATGGATTGCTTCTAAAGACGGTTTTCAATCTGATATGGGTGAAATCAAACTTGATAGCAGTGTTGCTATCACTGTTCATTTAGCTCGCAATGATGCTAAAGTCAAAAACACATATACGAAACTTTATAAAGACGAAGACGGTAAATACGTTACTGAAAACTCTGAATTGACCCCTGCTGGCAAATGTTTGCCTGCATCAGAAGGTCAAGAAGGAAAAGTTCTTTCAGTTATGGAAGGTGGCTTCGTTGATTGGGTAGAACAATCAGGTGAAGGCGGTTCAACTGCTGCTCTAGAACGTAAAGTTCAAGCAAACACAACTGCTATTGCCGAAGTTAAATCATCAGTTTCTGATTTAGATGCAAAAGTTGATTCTTCTTTAGCTGAAAAAGCTGAAAAAAATGACGTAGTTGCTCTATCAGAAAAGGTTGATCTTAAAGCTGAAAAAAGTGTTGTTGAAGGTTTAAGCTCAAAACTATCTACTGTTGAACAAGATTTGATTGTTGATAAAAAGAATCTAGCTGATAATTATTGGGACTCAAATTCTACAGCGGCTCAAATCGAATCTTCTGCTGAAACTGTTAAAGCTGAACTTTCTGTTACATTAAACAAAAAAGCTGATAAAGCTACAACTCTTGAAGGATATGGTATTGCTGATGCTTATACAAAAGCTGAAGTTGATGCTAAAACAAGCTCTTTCATGAAGTATAAAGGTCAAGTTGAAACAACAAATGATCTACCTCAAGATGCAGAAATTGGTGACGTTTATAACGTTAAATCAACAGGTGCGAATTATGCTTGGGATGGTTCTGAATGGGATAAACTATCTGAAACAATTGACCTTTCAGTGTTTGCTGAAAAATCTGAAGTCAATGAAAAAGTTGCTGGCATTTCAGAAGATTTGAATGTTGAAAAAGAACGTGCATTAGCTGCTGAAGAAGCTGCAATGAACGAAGTTGCCAAAAAGCAAGATAAATTTGAAGTAGCTGAAAATTTGAAACTTGAAGAAAATAAACTGGATGTTAATAAAGATAAAGTTGTTACATTCAGTGATTACGAAGGTCGTAAAATTATTCAGTTAGAAAACCATGATGCCTTTTCTGGTATTATGACAACTGGCGAAGGTGCAAACCTTGCAATGATTTCAAAATGGGATGTTGCTGATTTTGGTTCAGTTAAAGTTCATTTAAACTTGAATTCAAAAGATGCCGCAACAATCAATGATAACGATACCATTGCGACTGATAAAGATTTAGCGTTAAAAGCTGATAAAGAAGAAGTTTCTGCTATTTCTGAAAAACTAGATCTTAAGGCTGACAAAACTGCTTTAGACGACGTTGATGCTAAATTTGCTGATAAAGCTGATAAAGCTGATACATATTCAAAAGCTGAAGTTGATGAAAAGATTACGAGTATTGATCTCTCGACCCTGGCGACAAAAGAAGAAATGTCTGCTGATTTAGCTTTAAAGGCGAATAAAGCTGATGTTGACACTTCTGTTGCTGGACTTAATACTTCACTGGAATCTAAAGCGGATAAAGTTGATTTGGAAGATTTAAGTGGTAAAGTTGAATTAAAAGCTGAAAAGTCTGAACTGACATCTGAAGTTGAAGGTTTGAATGGTTCTATCAACCTGAAAGCTGACAAATCAGAATTGAATTCAGTTAAACAAACTGCGATATCAGCGTCTGGTTCAGCTGAATCCGCTTTAACACGCTTAACTGCTCTTGAAGAACGTGTCTCTCAATTAGCAAAAACATCAATTGAACCTGTTACAATCGAAACAACTGAACCTACAACATTGTCTGATACAACAAAAGATTATGTTATTTCAGGTAACATTGCTGCGACATTGAATGCAACAGGTAAATCAGTTGATCTAAAAGGTGTCGAAGTTACAAACGACGCTCGTGTAAAGGTTTCTGCTGCTGAAGAAACTCGTCTGATTGATACAACGATCACTGGCGAATTCAAGAAATCTAGCGGAAATACAGTTGTTGCTGTCAGTAACTCTGAAACAATTACTTTCAGAAATATGAATATTGATGCAACCTTGTATAACTGTATTGAAATTGGCTTATCTGGTGATAAACTGGCTAAAAACATTTTGTTTGAAAATTGCAACTTCCGTGGTAACTTTACAAACAACGCTGTTTCAATCTTTGGTACGCAAGCCAACGCTGTTGTTAACTTTAATAATTGCTATTTCGAACATGTTTCAAACGTTTTGCGTTTGTCAAACAGAACGAATACATCTATGACAGTTAACTTTACCAACTGCTCTTGCGACTATTGGGAAACAGTTCCAAAATGGGCCGGTATGTTGATTTGTCAAGACTATACTTCACCTCTTGATAAAGTTGAAGAAAATAACTTGTTTGCACCTGAAAAAATTATTGTAAACATTTACAACTTCAAAATGCCTGGAGGTGAATTGATGAAACCTATTGCTGAAGAAGATATGCCGTTAGCATGTGGTTCACAAATCACTGGAAAACAATTGTTCTACGTTTACACTGATAAAGATGATAAAATTCATCCTTATGTCAAGGAACGTTATCCAAAAATCAACATTGCATAACAATAAAAAGAAAGGCCGCTTAAAGCGGCCTTTCTGCTTAACACAACAACTTTGTCAAGATTCGGTAGTAGTTGCTTTGATTTCAGCTAACTGCGCTTCTAGGGCATTTATTTCGTCCCTAATAGCTTGACGTTCAGCCTTAATTGGTGCGTACTCTTCTTCTGAAATCCAACCTTCAGCAAATTTAATTGCTTTATAATCAGATTGACTTAAAAGACATTTCTTTTCTGCAATTTCAGATTGTATCTTTTCTGCTTCTGTTGGAACATATTCTTCGATTTCTTTTTCTTTTTCAACTTCCTCGTATTCCCATTCAGAAGTTTCTTTGTTCCATTTAATTTTAAAACCTTCTTTTTCTTTTAAAGGTTTTGTTAAAGTGGAATCTCCAGGGATCAGGTAGATATCTTTACCGGCCAATTTAGATTCCAACGGGTCAATTTGGCGTTCCATTTCACCAATATAATACCCTTTATCATCATAATGATATGCAACTGGTTTCTTCGCCATTATAACAACCTATCTTGACAATTAACCTAAAGCTTTAATGAACGCTTCACGCAAAGCTTCAGAATCATATGTTTCTTTTTCAACCATTTCAACTAAACTCTTATTGAAGAGTTCGACAACTGACTCTTCAAATTTATTGTTGTCTTCATCAACGTTAGCAACACCTTCTTCATTGCCAACTTCTTCAGGTTCGTTAATTGCCACATCTGAATTAATATTTTCATCAGCAGCATCTTGCGTCAATTCAGGTAGATTATCTAAATTTAAAGCTTCTTCAGACATTGTTATACACCATTTGTTGTGTTAAATTATAAATTTAGAACTTTACATATTTATTCTAAACAAATTCGCAATTTATTTAACTTTAGAATTGACAGAATGTTCTTCTTTGTGTACACTGTTCCTAAATCTAAAATTTGACTATTTTGTGGAAACAACTAAAATGACAACTACAATACAACCTAAATACCCTGCTTCCTATTATGATGATATTTATATCGAAGTATCTGATAAATCAGTGGCGCAAGAATGGAAGCACATCAAAAAAGAAGATCGTGGGTATTCCGCATTATATAATACAAATAAGATTATTAATAAATATCAATCAAAAGAAATGTTTAAACATGAGATTGATATGTGGAATAAAAACGAAGATTATCATGGCAAACCATTGCGTGAGTGGTTGTATGAAAACCGCAAATTTTACATCAATAAAGGTTTTGGTGAATTAACTAAAGGTGAAGTTATTCAAGGTTTTCGTAAATCTGGAATTTACCGTGGCAAAAGTTATCATTCACCTTTTTACATTAAACAATTCATTAAAGACTTTAATGTAAAATCAATCTATGACCCTTGTGGTGGTTGGGGACACCGTTGTCTAGGGGCTATTTCTATTCCAGATATCACATACATTTATAATGACATCAATACAGCAACATACAATAATGTTAAAGAAATGTATAAAGATATGAAACAACTTGATAATAGCATTTCTGATAAAATTTATTTTAACAACGAGGATGCTGCCACTTTCATTCCTGAACAGGATTATGAAGCTGTATTTACATGTCCGCCATACTTTAATCAGGAAATATATTCTGATAAAGGTGCTGAACACCTTTCAAAAAAGGATTTCTTAATTTGGTGGAAAAATGCTGTTGATACTGCAACAGCTAAAGATTCTTGCAAAATCTTCTCTTTCATCATCAGTAATAAATATAAAGAAAAAATGATGAGCGTCGTTGATGATGCTGTTTTCGATTTCGTTAAAGAACAAGAAATTGGTTCACACACAAATAACAACCATTTTCAACGTAAAGGTAACGTATCCAGAAACGGAGAAGTTCTTTTGATTTGGGAAAAGAAATAGTTGACATTTGTTTGTACGTGTTGTATAAATGTACAAATGGAACAACTTAAGGCTATTTGATAATGGTTGATTATACTAAACGTCAAAATGTAACTGTTGAAGAATTTTTTAACTTGAAACAATTTTATTCTTGGTTTAATTCGCTATAAACAACTAAAAGGTGTGAAATGGCAGAAAACAATAAAAATTTAAAAAAGATACAACAAATAGTTGCACATAAAGGTGGCGGTACAATCTTAAGTTATGATTTTTCGACGTTGGAGGTTCGAATTTTTTCAGCTATTAGTTGTGATCCAACACTTCGAGATGTACTGTTATCAGGCGCTGATCTGCATTGTAATACGGCCAGATATATTTTTCCTGAACTAAAAGACATGAGTGATAAAGAAATTAAAGAACATCACTCTGGATTGCGTTCAAAGGCGAAGTCAACATTGTTTGGTCTACTCTATGGAAAATCAGCATACAACTTTTCAAAAGAGTGGGGATGTACTGTCGAAGAAGCTCAAGAAATTATTGATAAATTGTTGGGGGCATACCCTGGTATTAAAACATATGTTGAATATCAACACAAGTTCGCCCGTGAACATGGATACATTGTTGACGTATTTGGTTGTACTCGACCATTACCAGATGCAATGTTACCTGACACTAAAAGCAACCGAAAGTTGTTAAATCATGCTATGAATGCAAGCCAGAATAGTGGCATTCAATCATCCGCTAGCCGTATGGCATGGATTGCAGGTACACATATTGCAGAAGAGATGTTGATGCACAATTTACAATCAGTAATGATTGGTGGTGTTCATGATTCGACATATCTTGACATTTACCCTGGTGAATTAATTCCAGTTTTTAAGATTTGTCAATTTCACGCTGGTACAGTACCAAATGTTATTTATGATTGGATGAATGGGAATAAGATGTTCATTGATTTTGGATTAGGTCAGTCATGGGGAAGAGAAATGGACATTAAATCTTTTGAAGAGAAGGATGGCAAATTCATTTTAAATATTAAAGGTGGCAATTGCAATTGGGATTACTTAAAGCGTGAACTCGATGAAGCATATGACTACAAAATACTAGAGATGAAAGATGGGGATCCTATTCCGCCAGAAGAGCGTGAAGAATTACCTATTGAAGTTCCGACACAACTTGTTTCACTGAAGCTTGAATTTGAAGATCCTTGTCCAAATATGGAATTCAAAAGCAAGTATTTTGTTGGTAACGGCTATTATGGCAAACGTGAAAAATAACGAAATATTTTCTAATTTACTTGACAAGTAATCGGTCTTTTGCTATCATAACTTTACTTAAACAAAAAGGAAAACAAATGGCTAAACGTATTTGGTTTGATATTAGCGGTTCAATTGAAACTCCGAAAACAGAAGATGCTGATACAGTAATGGATGCATTAACTGAATTCATGGAAGAAAACGGATGGGCATTTTCAGGGACAGTGGAACCTACTGAAGATACTGATCGTGAAACTGATGACATGGAAGAAGAGTTAGATTTTGACTACGAAAACGATTAAGACATTTCAGGTTTCAGGATCACTCGAACTTCCTGACAATATGACAGAATCTGATTTTTATTCTATTTGGTTTACTTTTCTAAAATCTAACAAATTAGAATTTAAGGGCAAATCAAATTTAGTAAAGAAACAGGTTTTTGTTGATACAAGCGATGAACCTGAACTACCTTTCTAAAACAATTAAATTGCATTAGACAAAAACATCTTTTGCAACTTAATGTTTTCAACAAGTTATAAACGTTTTGGATAAATTTAATATTTTGTTCCTGAAATGTTTACTGACAATGTACGTTTTAAACTAAATAAAAATGTTTGTCAACACTATTAACTTGTTGAAAATAAAGAAGAATTTTTAAAGCTTTTGTCTGTAAGTTAGATAAAAGCTTTAGTTCTTCAATCTACCTTCGAGAAATAGAAAATCTTAAAGGTCGTGGTTTTACACACAGTAAATATGAAAACACACAAACAAGAATCTGGAACTCCATTCTAGTTTCTTGTTTAACTTAAAAATAATGGAGAATTAAAATGTTAAATGAAAAGAAAATGGCGTTATTACGCCTTAAAGGTGTCAAAGATTTCAATGAAATCGAAGACTACGATGAAACTGAACAGGTTGTTACAATGAAAGATGGTAACAAACATCAGTTAACAGAAGTATGGACTCGTAAACTACCCAAATAATGCGTGTCCTTAAAAAGTCATCTAAACGGGGAAACACCATTTGGGTCAATCCCGTGCTAATAAAAATGCCTAACGACTATCCCGAAAGGGAGTAGGTGCAAGCGCACCGAAACGATGACAGCTGATTTTATATCAGTTATGATATAGTCTAATCTATATAGTAATATATAGCAGTTCATAAGAGAACGGCTTTTCAATAGCGAAGAAAAGTGAATAAAAACACAAATGGTTATGGGTTGACATTTGGTGAAATAGCCCAAATAAAATTGTTTCTAATAACAATCGAAAGCTTTAATTAAACATTAGAGTAACGATGAGGAAAGCTTAAGTCGGAAGACTTATCCGGAAGGATGTAAAAATGAATAAAAGAAAATATACACTTAATGAACAAGTGTTTGATTGTATAAATCATGAATCTGCATATTGGATTGGTTATTTATACGGCGAAGGAAATTGTACAACAGAAAACAAAATCAGATTATGTTGTGCTGAAAAAGATATAGATTTATTGACCAATTTTAGAAATTTTATTGGAAGTGATAAACCTATTAAACGTTTTCTTGCTAAAAATAAATATCCGTCATGTGGTTTTGAAATTCGTAGCTGGAAGATGCATAAAACTCTACAACATTACGATTTAACAAAACAAAAAAGAGATCGTGGTTCGCTTCATATAGATCTTTTACAAGATGAATTTTCAAAAGATTTCATCCGAGGATTATTTGATGCTGACGGGTCATTTTATTATGATGGATTGCATAAAAACCATCTTTTTGCAGAAATTACTGGTTACATGCCTGTACTAAAAGATGTTAAACGGATTTTAGTAAGACATAAGGTGATAAATGAAACAAAAAAGATTGTAACAAATGGCAAAATCTTTCGGATACGATTTGCTCAATCTGATTGTTTGAAATTAATTAACTTTATGTACGACGGCAAACCTCGATACCTATTAAATAGAAAATATGGTATTGCAAAAAGCTACCTTGACAGACTAAACGAAACAACGGATGAATCTGAAGTAATAGTCGATTAAGTATTTCCGTCCATACGAAAACTTCAATGTTGGGAAGAAATCTGAATTTGAAGAACGCAAATACTTCAAAGAAAACATTGCTTTCAAACATACTGAAGCTACAGCAATTGCTGCTGAATAATTAGAATAAGAAACCCGCACTGATAACGAATTAAAATAAAGAATTTGTTATTGGTGCGGGTTCTCTTTTTATATGCATAAAATATTGAGGTTCGCCATGCTCAAGAAAATCATTGATTTTATAAAAAATTTGATTTCAAAATTTCTTAAGAAAAAAGCACATGCTACTATTCAAAATGAAGTAGCTACTTTTAAAATTGTGCTTCCTAAAGCACTTTTTAAAGGTCTACAACAGCTTGAAGAAATTACAGTGACAAAATCACACTCAAACAACATTCAACAAATAGCAAGTCAATTTATCGACTTTAAAACTGTAGAATTACAATGCTTTAATGGTTCACAATCATCTAAAGAAATGTTGGTTGCTACATTAACAAATATCAAAAAAGAAAACGGTAAATATTCTTTAACTATTAAAATTAAACAATAAACAAAAAATAAAAGGCTTCTTAATCGAAGCCTTTTATTTTATCTATAAGAATTCATTATTCAGTAACAGGGCCATACAAAATTTCATTCAAGCTGCTTTCAACTGGAACCGGATCAGAATAAGGTGAACCAATTTGAACGTATCCTACGAAGCCTTCATTTGAATAAAGACTGACATTACCGCTTGCGTCATATTCGAAGCCAACTTCAACAGCACGTGATTTACCATCAACATATTCCATCATTTCCTGAAGAACTGGTTTGCTTCCACATTTATGTGTTTCAGCTGAAATTGTCATTACACCATCTGTCCAATCAGCAGCTGTAAACTCTTTCACATACAGTGCGCTTTTATTCTTAACAGCAATCTGTAATTTTGTCGGATTTTCTTCAGGGTAAAGTTTAATATCAACACCGTCTCCAGCAATCAATGTTTCATTTAACAGTGTTAATAATTCAGATGTCTTTACAAACTTTTCCCATGTACTTTCATGATAAAAATAAAAACATTTATCAGTAGTATTGTAATATACTTGACCTTCAGCTGGATCTGCTGGCGCGTCAGCAAGGTTTTCAAATCGTGCTTTTTTAAGATAATTTTTATTTAAATTAATATCAGCAACGAATTTAATTTCAGCACGTGACATGAACTTCTCTTCATAAACAAAATTAGTTTTTTAAAACCGTTATAAACAAGAACGCATGTTTTCTTGTTATGTACCTTTTAAATGTCAAACTTTACTTCTTCTAATTCACTTAAAGTTTTTGCATCATCAATTTGTTTTAAACAGAAATCTTTTGCTAAAAGACACTTTGTTTCGAACTGAATTGCTGCATTTGACATTTCGATAAACTCTTCTTTTGTCAATTCAACATAAACATTTTCGTATGTCTTAAATGTAATTGGCTCTTCTTCAATTGAACCGTCCATTATTCCTAAACGAATGGATAGAATAGTCGCTTTTCCATCAGCATCATATTGAAAATGTTTTCCGTCGTATAACAAACCTCTTGACAATGTTGCAACTTTAGCTAACTTAATTTCTTCTTTCTTTTTTAATTTTAAATCAGACAACCTATTTGCAAACAAGCTATCCGATGGTTTTATTTCATGCTCTGCAAACCATTCAATAGCTTCGTCAACAATATGCTTTGATTTTTCATCTAAATCAAAAGTTGCTAAATAGTCACAAACCTCTTCCCATGACGAAAAGATTTTACCTGTTCTTGGATCATGACTTTGCAACAAATGCATGTAATTTTCTTCATCTTCATTGATATAATCAATTGTAAAATTATCTAAAGAAATCATAAAAATCTCCAATTATTTTATTCTATCAAATTCAGGAACAACAATTGTTAACAAATATTTGTTTGTTCCATTAGAGCCTTGACACTTATAAACTCCTGGTTTCTGAATAATACCAACTAACATATCTTCAGAAACTTCCACACCTTCCGGCAAGTTACTAAATTTAACAAACAGATCCAGTTTTACACTAAAGAATCTACCATGAGGAACGGTTACCTTTATCTGCTTCATAGATTCTTCTTTTATCTGCTTATCAAGAACAGTTTCAGAAATACTGCTTTCACTCTTAACTACAAACATATCAATCATTGGAACGCAATGTGACGACGTATGATTAATGATGTTGTCTTCGTTAATAGATTTATCATTAATGACAAATAAATCATCACTAATGAACTGTATTCCAGTCTCTGCTGGCAATTCTGGCGCTGTGTCTAAACTCAACTCTTTTGAACTATCACATACAGGTGACAGATTCAGATAGTTATTAAAACTATCTGAACCGTCTGAATTTGCTGAACCAATAAAACTATATAACCTTGTTAAAGGAAATGTAGCTACTGATACAGCTTGAGCGTTTGTGTATGTGATTGAACTGTCATACTGAAAGATCATCACAAATTACCCTTCAACATGGATTAGATTCGCATACACACGATTTACACCATCACCTGTAATCACTACGGGAATATTAATACGACCTTCTGCAGAAGATTTTACAGTAATTTTAGATAAACCGTTTTCCTTAAATTTACAATTACCTTCCAGTTTCATGTATACATCTTCAGACAAATAATTGCCTTCGAAATTCTTGCAAGACAAATAAACAGAAGTTTCGATATCTGAATCTTTCCATGTCAGAGTTGTATCAGCAAAACCTACTTCACCACACAAACCACGTTCGATAGGATCAATGTAAACACCTCTAAACGGATCAGTCGTAGACGTATAACACAACTGCTTATGTACGTCATCATACAACATTGAGTTTACAACAATTGGTGAATTTTTTACGAGACGCCAACTATTTGTTTCAGTCATAAATTCCGCAACGACATAACCTTTTGCACCAATTCCAGCAAAAAACTTTTCTTCGAAGGGCATAAAGTTGTAAATGTCATAACCTACAGAATTACCACCTGTAAAGCTATTTAAATATGTCAACGTATTTGATTCAGAATCATATTTAAACGTATACACACCTGATTTCGATGTATCTTCAAGAAAATCAACAAACACATTTAGATAACGTTCATTATTAATCGTCATCCATTCAAGGTTGTAAATTGTTTGTGATAATTCTTTTGTGTACTTATCTAAAGTAATGTTTGTTAATACAGGTATCGCATCGTCAATGACTGAACACTTTTCAAATGTAACAGTTTCGCAATCACCTTCTAAAATCTTAATAGAATTGACCGTGAACCTGTCTGTACCTGAATTTTGGCTACTATCTTTTGTATATCCAAATAGGATATAACTTTTTCCAACAGGCAAGGTAGCTTCAACAGTGCTCTTGCTATTACTTGTTCCTGAACCTTTATATAAATACTTAAACACATTACTATTTAATGTGCCACTAGTAGCTTCCGATCTTGTCGGCACATCTGGCGTCTTGCTTAATGCAATAAAAGCATAATCTGAACTTTCGCTATTAACATTGCAAGTAATAATTACTTTAGAAGGTGTGGTTACATTAACTTCGAGATAACCAAAACTATAACCGTTGTTTACATGATAAGACTTTGAACCGTTTTGGAAACCGTCAGTACATTTCTCGAAATTTCCATCTGTTAAAGAGATCCCTGAAATCACTTGTTCAGTATCAACAAAATCAGCATCACCTTCATGTACATATTCTGATAGCAAATCTACATGTTCAACTTTAGCATGATAAAAACTTTGTTTATGATCTTTATCAAGTTTGTAAACAATCATCTCATTGTTTTTATCTAAACATGTTGGACGCGAACGTAAACAATAAATACTACCAACTGTTGTTGCAACAGTCGTATCAAAATCTGTTTCAGATATTTTCTGTACTTCTTCTCTTCTTACAGCACCATTTTCATCAAAACTAACTTTTCCTAATTTAAAATCGTTTGTTTTATACGGACTAATGTATGGAAAAATTGGATTAAGTTCAGAAACTGTACTCGAATAACCGTTAAAATTTCTATCAACTGCATATGTGATTGAATTATCTGTCTTTGATAAAACTTTAAACTCTTGAATTGATAGATTGTTATAAGAACTTGAACTATTGCTTGAACTGTAATATGATCTATTTACACCATACTGAAACAGTGTTGTAAAAGAACCGCCTTTTTTCTTGAATCTGCATTGAACACCTTGAGTATAATTAACACTAGGTCTAATCCAACCGTAGCGGTCACTTGATTCTGTTTGATTAACATAACTACTTAACTGCAGCAAACCATATTCATTTGATGTACTATCAATTAATGTTGATGATGCTACATAACCACTTGAAAAAACTGTTGTTTTATTCGTTAATTCTTTATCCAAATTATATAAATATCCAACACTAGTTGAGTCACTCATGTAAATATGATCGGAACATAAATAAGAATCAGAACTCTTATCTTCTACGACACCTTTATATTGAGTTTTCCCATATCTGTCATTAATATAAACAATTTTATCCGGCATTGTAATTACATTATTTAAACCTGCGTTAGGTAAATAATATTCACCTGGATATGTTTGCATTGTCGTTGAGTACTTCTCCCCACCAATAACATACTTATCAGAAAAAACACCACTGTAATTAGAATATGGGTTCGTTTTAATTTTCATATCAAACCTCTACATTAAAAAGTAAAACTGCAAGACATTGCACCATGACCATTAACAATAACTGGTATCGTAATCTCTTTATTCTCGTTAAACTGAACCAATTTCTCTTTTGTACCATCTTCAAACACTACAGGACCGTTTAACTTAACAGACTGCTCAATTGTTAAACGATTGCCATTGATATCTGAACATTTTAAATTTACAAATGACTTAATAGGTACACCTAAATAATTATAATTGTCTTTTTCAAATGTCGCGCTTAAATTAACACCCTGTGCTGGAACAATACGATATGCTTTATTTGATGTAGAAATAACCCACAATTTGTTTGTAAAGTCTAATGCAAAGTATGAATATAATTCACCAACATCAAACGTATTGATAACTTCCCAATTGCCTTTAATTGCATTCCATTTTAAATATTTTATTAAGCGACCATTTCCAATAAAGAATGTATCATTATCAACTTTAATACATTGATGAACTTTATATTCATTGAATACTGGTGTATTATTTCCATCTGCCCAACAAATAAATTCACCTAAAGCATAAGTTAGATCTTCTGGGTTACTTGAATTAACAGAAATAGCTGTAAAGTATTCTTTCCCGTTTTTATCTTTGTTAATATTTAAAGCGTTACCACCTCTATAATAATAAACATCACTATAATAATTAAAACAACTATTAAATTTACTAGAATTGAACTCTTTATACAAATTATTCGAAATATTAAGTGATTTATTTTCTAGAGTATATTTTACAACACAATACTTATTTGTAAACCTTACAGGAATATAAACATCTTGATGATCTAAAAATGGAAACTCATCACGAAAACATTGTACTGTTGTTTTGTTGTCAAAACTATTATAATTTTGTAACAACTTTGTAACTGTTCCTGAAACTAAATCAAGCTGTTCTACACAATATGCGTCATAAAAAGTAGCATATTTCGAGTTATAGCGTACACCTTTTAAACAAAAATATACTTTATTTTCATGTACACCTAAAAAATATGCAATATTGTTATTGTCTAAACCTGCAACATTAAAGTCAGGCAGATTTGCTATTAAAACAGTTGTATATTTATTGTATAACCCACTTCCTGATTTATAACTATCTACCTTTACAACTTTGTATACTCTATAAGATTTTGCATTTAGAATATAGATACCACCTTCATCTTCATAAAAAGGAAAACAATAACCGTCACCAATATTTTCTTGCTTTAATTGATTTTCTTCAATATAATACATATATAATTGATTACTATCATCAGGGCTAATTGCAAAATACACATCAAAATACTTGCTAACCCATGGCAAATTCATACCAATATTTGAAGTCATATGTTGTGACAACTTGCCAAATGATCTTGAACCACTAACATTGTTTTGTCTTGTTAACCCTTTAATCTCTTGTAGAGTTGTCAAGTCATAAGCTTTTCTACCAATAAACACAGCCCAAGGTGTTACAAAAATGCCATCTTGAATATCAAAAGACATATTCAATTCTCCTAAAAACCAAACAAATTATATTTTATATTATATGAACCATTAGCATAAACTTCTAAAGTTGTGCTAGTATTCAATTCATACACTTGTAAACAATTAGGCTGAACTTGTATATCAAGTTTTACATCACCACCATCAACAATCTTAATAAACAATATTGATGTGTTTGAAGTATTTGTGAACTCTACAGTTTGTTTTTCAATTCCAGTAAAATTCTCACTTTTACAAACATCAGCAACATTTAAAATTGGTGTTAAAATAGTTACTTCATCAATATAGAATTTAGTAACAGACTTTCCACCGGCTGATATTGCTCTAATTTTATCAGCATACTTATTAAACTCAACAGTATGTTGTAACTCAACACCTTTTTCATTTATTGCTTTAAACAAATCTTTTTTAATATTTAAAACTTGTTTAATATCGTCTTGCAAACTCATGTTTTATGCATGTAAATCTTGATTTAGAAAAGTTCTATTCTAGAACTTGTACGAACGACTGTTACCAAATCAACAATGTTTACACTAAACTCGAAATTTCACAATATAATCAAACATTTGCGATTACTTTGTCAACTTTTTGATCAACTGTTCTGTTGATTCATCAGGCATAAAATTTATCACATCTTTTAGCCTTGTTACGCAAACAAAAGGACTTATTTCAGAAACTCGTTCTGTCTTCAATTTGCCAAACTCATTTTTTCCAGATTTAAAATAACTATATAAAGAGTCTAAAAAATCATCAATAAAATGCTGATTTGGTTCGATATCAAGTCTTTCCAACAACTTCCAGCAACCCATTTTCTTTATTAGATATTCTTTAAAAACATCGAAATCATTTGTTTGCTTTATGACTTGAACACCGTTTTCTGAAACAAAATGATATAGAAATTCTTGTACAAACGCTTTACGTTCACCATCTTGCAATAAATAAAACTTCTGAAAATCTTTGATTAGCTCTTCTCTAGTGTAACGAAAATAATCAATCAAATGTGTCAACTCATGAACTAATATTCCAATTAAAAACTTAAAGAAATCTTCCTTTTCAACTTTGTTAAGACTATTAATCTTTTTCTTTATAAAACTATTTTTATGCAAAACAGAAATTGTCGAAAACAATGTTCCTAAAAATATTGTCACGCGAAATCTATCCAACTCTTCTGTTTCCGCAACAATACAACCTAAATCTGAATTAAAATCACCATCTTCTGTAATTTTTAAATAAATATGTTTAAGAATCCCTCTTGTTTCAGGAAATTCTTTTAATATTTGTTTTACAGAAATTTCTTGTGTTTCATTGTCAAATTTATTTATTTTTAACAACGGATAAATTTCATCAATAAAAATATCATTAGCTATTTCAGAAAACTTCTTCGAATCAAAAACTGTTTTTGTAATGTCTACTTTAAACTCATTTAAATGCTCTTTTAATAGCCTAACAATATCATCTTCTTTTAAAGATTCAGCATTTAAAATAACGTCTTTAAAATGTTTAACTAAATCAATATTCATTTCACACCGTTTCTTAAAAAACGTTTAAACTCAACCTTTAATTCATCATTTGTCATTTTATTTAAGATAGCACTGACTTTTAAGACATCTCCTACATTTTTTGAATTAATTGTTTTCAACACATATTTTACGTCATTTTTTGACAATAATTCATTAATTGAAACACTATTAAAATATTTTTTTAAAGGATCTTCAAAAATAGCAAATGTATGTTCCGGTTTGAATAGACCTATTTGTTTCATTGCAACTATGAAATTAAATTTTAAATCGTCTAAACCTAAAATCTTATCTAAATCACCATCTAAATCATATTTATTACCATTACATAAATTATGAACAATTTGCATGACATGCTGAAACTCATGGACATAATTTGAACGATAAACAAAACTTGGTTGAAATCTAAACTTTAACGATTTTATAAAACTTTCAGTTGTATAATGATTTTGTAACCCGGTTTCGTACACAAAATTACATTCATATACTGTCACTAAAATAGCTTTTTTATTGTTTTGTGTAAACTTTTGAGTATCGCCAAAATAACCATCTTTTGCTAATCTTCTATCTAAAATGAAACGACAAAAAATAGGTAAACATTCTTTTGAAACTGTCTTTTCATAATTTTCAGTCTCAAAACACTCAAAAGCAAACATTGATCTTTTCTTTGTTAATTCATTGAATGTTTTAATTTTATTTAATTTAATGAAATTTTCTAAAGATAAAATTCCTTGTTGTACATCTTTTAAAAAGAATTCAGATGCTCTTAACCTTTCATCTACAAAAGGTTTATCAAAAATAAACTCTTCAACATTTTCACCGATTAGAAAAGTTTGTCTAAAATTATACTTTTGCAACACTGATAAAGATTCTATATCAGAACAACTAATCATTTTTTCTTATCAACAACTTTTAATTCACAAATATCTTTATTATAGTAGCATACAACTTCTCTTGTAAATTCATTGTTTCTTGTTATATCTAATAAAAACTTTTTCAACTTAATAAAATTATTTTCATCAAAAGAATACAACGTATTACCTTCATTGTCTTTGGTTACAAACAAAACAATTTCAGGTGATGCTACTTCCGCTGGAACATATACTGGCACGGTTGGTTTATCTACAACAATAGCTACTTCTTTATGCGAACAACCTGACAATAAAACTGCTAAAGCAATACCAATACAAAACTTTTTCAACATATCATCTTTCCTTTTTTGTTGAATGTGCTAAATCATCAATAATTTTCTGGAAATCAATTCTAGCTTTCTTTTCAATTTCCGATGGATTTAAATCAGATTTACATTTTCCAGCTGTCAAAAGAATTTCATTTAATTTAGCTTGATATGTATTTTCAACTACATTAAGTTTAGCATTCATCTGATTAATTTTTTCTGATGACTCTTTATAACTTTTATCAAGCTCACAAATTGTTTTCTTTTGAACGGAAATTTCAGTATTCTTTCCATCAATAATCTCATCTTTATCATTAATCACATTATGCTGTTTCCAACAAATTAAAGACAAAACAACAATAATTGTAACAAATACAATGTCTTTTTTTGATGGAATAGGTAAACCTAATTTTGAAAAAATATCAATCATTATAAACCACCGCTTCTACGTACAATAAAATGATCAAACAAACTCTCTATCTTCTTAAGAACGTCTTCTTTAAAATATGCTTTTGTTTGAATAATATCCGGAACATTTTTCGCTTCAGGAAATGTATGATACTCTTGAATAGCAAAAGTCTTTACACCCTTTTTACTCAAATATTCAGAAAGACTAATCAACTCATCAACACTGATCACTCTTGGATCTAAAGTTGTACGTACCTCAAAATCTTTTTTTACCTTCAACAGTAAATCCAAACATTGTTCAGTTTGAATATTTTTGGAACAATGCAATCTTTCACTATATAAATCAAAACAAGTTTTAACGTCTAAACCAACCCAATCTACAATTGAAATTACTCTTTCAAATGCTGATAAAGATACTCCCGATGTATGTAATCCAATTAGAAAACCTTTATTTTTTGCGCACAACATTGCCTCTTTTAAATCATGCTGAATTAAAGGTTCTCCACCTGAAAAAACTATTGCATCAAGTAATTTCTTTCTCGAATCCATAAACTGTTCAGCAACTGACCAATCTAAATCAGACACATTTGATACTTCCTGCAACGATGGATTTTGACAATATGGACACCTTAAAGGACACCCCTTTGAAAAAAATACGGCTGCCAATTTGTTCGGATAGTCTATCGTCGTAAATGGCTGTATTCCACCTAAAATCATTCTAAAAACCTTTCGCTAAAAAAGAAGGGCGGAAGCGTTTAACCTCCGCCCTATTCATTAATCATTGCAAGCTTTACATTGCTCATGTTTCGGTGAAGTTAATTCTTCATCACAAATCGGACAATATTTATGTTCACCTGAAATGTACCCATGTTTAGGACAAATCGAAAACGTTGGTGTAATCGTCAAATACGGAATATGATAATTCTCAAGAACACGCTTCACTAAAGTCTTGCATGATTCCGATGATGACATTGCTTCCCCCATGTAAAGGTGAATAACAGTATTATGGATAAACACAAACCGTTCTTTGCCACAAAGATAGTTGTGATTATTTTCTGTAGTCAAATCATAAAAGATATTGTCTTCTACATCAACTTTACTTGTCTCTTTAACTCTAACAAAATTAAACTTTCTTGCTAATTTTGAATGTGGACGTTTTTGTTGATTTATACAAATCTTTTTAACTGTATTTAACTTTTCCACAATATCAAGTAAACTATTATGCCAAATATTAACTTTTGACAGTTTAGTACTAGGCCACCTCGGATCAATTTTAAACGTTTTAGATACAGATAACCCTAACATAGTACAAAGCCATACAATATCATAACCCAATTGAACTGATGCTGTAATATATTCTACATCACCAACTGCATCTACATGTGAATCACTATCAATTAAACCACTTAATAAAGCATAAGCATTCTTTTTGTTAAGTTGACACTTTACCTCATCAGGAATATCTACAGTATATGTCTTAGAACCTGCATGAAAACCATATTTTAAAAAAAAGTCTGCGCAGGATTTACTACAACAATGCAATTCCTTTAACTTTTTTGAGCTTTTATCAGTTTGTATAATATTAACATTACCAAATCCGTTTGATTTAATAATATTCCTAATCTTTTCCAATACCTCTTCTTTCTCATCAAAAAAACGTACCATATACCGTTCTAAATGATTCCCACCACGATTATCTATATGTTTTGTTAAACTACCATCACCAATAAAATAACCTATTAAATATGCCTGTTCTTCCGTTAATTCACGTTCACTGTCATCAAACAAACAATCATTAGATGTTAACATTTTATCGTTCTTTTTCAACTCATCCGCTCTTTTTTCAACAACGGAACCGTCTTCTTGAAGGACAAAGAACGGGTGCCAATCTGAAGTTGTGATATTAAAATTACCTTCCCCTTTAATGTTAATTTTATCTTTTTTAGATACATCAATTTCAACAGCGTCAATAATCTTATCCCATTCAGTTGTATTCGTTTCTTTATTAAATGAAGCTACATATAAAGGATTATCTTTATCGAAATTTTTAACAATATCTTCAATAAGGATTGTACCTTCATTAGTAATTACAAAATTGCCAGCTTCTACACAACCGCCGCTATAGCGTCTCTGCAAACCTTCCTGCAAATTTAACGCTGTAAACGGATCATTTGTATACCCCACAGGTATCTGCGTTGAGTTTGTATAGTAAGGTGCTTCAGGTTTACCTGCTTGAATAATATCAGGATAACGTTTCTTATCTTCTTTTGCAAACCTAAAAGTAGTTCCTTCTCCTGGTGTCGCCTCCAAGTTGTATAAATTTCCAGTTTCAACTTGAAATTGTTTTAACACTTCATTAATATGATCCATTAAAGACATTGCAAACTGCTGACCATATTCATCAGTGATATCATGTTCATCGTTTGTAAAGTTACGAATCATTTCATTTACACCATTGATACCTATTGTTGAAAACAAAGTATTGTAACCACCTAAATAACGTTTAGAATAAGGATACAAACCTTGCTCCATCCATTTATTCAATGACTTTCTTTTTTGTTCTAATGCATTTTTAGCAATACTCATCAATTCGTCTAAGCGTTTATATAAACCTATTATATCATTCTTAAACAAATATCCTAAACGTGCGCAGTTTATTGTAATAACACCGATTGAACCGGTCTGTTCACCTGAACCAAATAGACCGCCACCGCGTTTTTTAATTTCACGCAAGTCAAGTTGGAGTCGACAGCACATACTTCTAACATCACCAACTTTCAAATCTGAATTCAAGAAATTTTGAAAATAAGGCAACCCATACTTTGCTGTCATTTCGAACAACAACTTTGTATTCTCACTTTCCCATGGAAAATCAGGTGTAATATTATATGTTGGAATAGGGAATGTGAATAAACGCCCATGTGCATCGCCTTTAATCATGACTTCAATAAAGGCTTTATTAATCATGTCCATTTCTGGTTGAAGTTCAGAATATGTATAATCCATCTCTTCACCAGCAATTATAGGTTGTGAATCCTTCAGATCTTCTGGGCATGTCCAATCTAATGTAATGTTCGTAAAAGGCGTTTGCGTCTGCCCAGAAATAAATACACCACCATCTTTATTCATAAAAATTGCTGTGCCATCAGCTACATTTGGACACCAAACCATATCATCATAATTAATACGTGATATCTGCTTTGGTGAAACACCATTCACACCTGTTAAACTTACATAAGTAACATATTTACCAGATTTACATTTTTTTAACTTCTTACTTACGACATGACCTGACAAAACAGCAATATGTGCCAGCTGTTCAAAAATCAATTCGTTATCAACTTGTAACAAATGTCTTGACTCATCACCATCATGAAGTTCCCAAACATGTAGAAATAAATCTGCCTGACATTTATTTAATTTATAAAACTCTTTGTTAATTTCATACTTTGATTTTACTAAATTAACAATTTTTTTAGCTGAATCTCCATAGAAATTCCAAACATGCATTTTTGATCCGAAATCTTTTGAGACTTTTTCAGTTTTTGTAAAAGATAAACCTAAATTGTTAAATATCAACTCTGGATCTATACCACTTTCTTTTAGACCTTGAAGCCTCTTTTCTGATTTTAAGTATCTAACTTTATGCACATTTTCTTTTCTAAAATCTAAATTGCCATCTGTATAAATCATTGCGGCTAAAGTAATTTCATCATTAGAAAAATTTGCCTTTGTATTAATATCAACTGCTTTGAATTCAGTCGGAAATTTCCAATACTTATTAGAAACATCTGATTCAATTTCTTCAGCATGAACAATTTCTGCATCAAAAACATTTTTATTGGTTTTTGATACTAAAGTTCTATGAGTTGGCGTAACTGTTTGCTCGTAACCATACTGTGTATTAATAAACGAAATTAATGAACCTTTAAATTTCTTTCTACAAACACCGTTTACCTTGCACGTATTTAACGAACCGTTTTTCCAAGTATAAATAACGTCATACTCTGATAACTCATCAATAGATTTCCAACCGTCAATCGACAAGACTTTAGTTGTATTCGGAACACAACCCCATCTTGAAGGTACGTTCACATTAAATACAAATTCCTGAATAGCATCATAAACCTGTTTGTACGTTAATTTGTCATTACGAACATATGGCGCAAGATATGTATCGAAGCTACTAAAGGCCTGTGCACCTGCATTTTCATTTTGAAGACAATTTTTCACTAATATACCATTGTCTAATACAAAACCATGAAAATCGTTTTGAACAGTACCACAATATACATCTTTTGTTTCATTAATAATTTTCTTTGATAATAGTTTCATTCTCTTACCTCTTATGCTGCCAAAGTACCAACAACTCTATTATGAATTGCAGGATAATTCTTCTTTAACTTATCTAATTTTGGTAACCTGTTAATTACTTTAATATTGTTTGTATCAAAGTACTTAAATCGTACTTCCTTAATATCCCAATCTTTAACATGATAACCTTTATCGACTAACCAAGTAAGAAACTTGCTACAAACAGTTGTCATTGCTTTTAGTCTGTTTTCTGGTGTGTTTGCTTTAGCTGCGTTTCTTTTTTGTATATTAGATTGCTGAAACGGATGCACTCCTTTTTCTAATTGAACTTTAGCTACATGCTTACCTAAAGTTAAACCATCCGAACACACCCTTTTCATTTTTCGTTGAACAGGTGTTAAACCATCTGTTCCTATCTTATTTAATCCTTCAGAAATACGGCGTCCATTAACTACTTTCCAAACTTCACCATTCTCATCAATAGAATTCGTTAACTTCTTCATAAATTCACTTTGTCCAGCACGAATCTTTCCAAAAGTTGGAATACTCCATTCTTTATACAAAACACCTTTTGTTAAATTTGCTTTACCTTTTGGATCATAAAAATTTTTAGACCCGTTATTATAAACAAGATTTACATCAGCAATTTCAAAACCTAAATCTTTTAATTCAACATCAAATCTTTCTCTCCATACGTAAGCTATTTTATCACTCCTACGTACAAGTATTTTATGAAAATTTGTATATCTATGAGTGTTGTAAGTTTCTTTATTATCTCTTCCTAAAAATGTCACTTTTAAATTTAAACAATTTTTATCACAAATACTACCACTAATCAAGTTAATTTCTGCTGTCTTTAACTCTTCATTAGTTTTATAATAATTTAAAATCTCTCTTTTAAAACAATCTCTTCCATACTTTTTAATGGATTCTTCGATTAAAACCCCGCTCCCTAAATAATCATCATCAACCTCGAATGTAGAATGTGACCCATAATAATATTCGCCATTAACAAGATTTGTTACTTTATATGTAAAATACTTTCTTTCAGGCAAACTAGCAACATCATCTTCTTCAGTTAAATCTTGCGCTTCAACCCAACCTTTGTTCCATGTCCAAAATTTATGATCCAACGTACACCTGACTTTTTTATCACCTTCGAAGGTTAATTCAATTGTCTGGTCTACTGTACGGGTTTTATGAAAATTATTCATAATAGCAGGTTCTACCTGTCCTGTCTTATCATTATAAGATAAAACTTCAATTTCTTTTATACCTTGATCCATAATCTCTCTAAAAGAGATAGAAGAACCGTCAGATTTTTTAATTTTAGCATCGTCTGTAAAACAACCCCAAAAATTAATCATTTGCCCTAAAGCTGAAGCTAAATGTTTTGGTGGTTTACTTTCAACTTTACCTTTTACACCGTTAAAACCTTCCTGAAGCAATGAGCGTAAAGACCAACCAGTACAATAGTTTGCTAACATATCCAAATCGTGAATCTGTATATCACCGTTACGATGTGCTTCACCTGCTTCTTTAGGATACACATGACTCAACCAATAATTTGCTGTTACTTTACCAGAAGTATTTAGAATCATACCACCTAAAGAATACCCCTGATTAGCATTAGCATTAACTCGCCAATCTGAACGATCAAGATAATCATCAATTGACTGAACAGCATCAATCATTACATTATTATCTTTTCTCATATCGTTATGTTTTTCACGATACACAATAAAAGCACGTGCTGTTTTAGTGTAATTATTTTCATTCAACACTTTTTCAACAGCATCCTGAATTTCTTCAACAGTTGCTTTTTCTTTATTATCAAACATTTGAATTACTGAATTGGTTAAATCTAAAGCTTCATCATAACCAAACTCACCTGAAGATTCACCAGCTCTACGAATAGCTGATACAATCTTTTTCAAATTAAACTTTACTTCTTTTCCATCACGTTTTACTACTTGCTTCATTTTTTACTTACCTAACTGTTAAAGAAACTTAAAGGTTTTTCCAATCAACATTTGGTTTTTGAGTTTTTGGATCTACCACATATTTCATAAGGAATTAAATTATCAAATGTCTTTAAATAATCTTTGAATTCATTAAAAAAAATAATTCAACCCTTCAGACCCAACATCTTCTTTCAGAAGTTTACTATCATTCAAATGATAACCTATTGAAACAATCTGACTTTTTACTAAAGATTTTGAACTCATCATTCACTACTTTTCTCTTCTTTTCTCAAATCAGCCAACTGTGCATTTGATAAAAAGACTTCTTTATTTAACATTTCTGGCTTTACAAGCTTGTCATTTTCCTCAATACACAAAAACTTTCCATCAGAATATTTAACATGAACAATCTGATTATCTAACAATGCTTCATAAATACTCCCATCAAGTAAAGCTTTGATATCCTTTGACATTGGAACTTTATCAATGTTCGAGAATACAACTTTATATTCATAAAGACAATCAGGACAAATTAAATTAATAGAATGGTCGTTAACAACTTCACAACTACTAAAACCAATTATGCAATCACATTCAGTACAATAAATCTTATCGTCTGTGATTGTAATCATTGTATCATCAGTATCTTCATCTACGTAATCAACGCTACCATCATCATTAACATAACGTGCTAATTTTTCACCATCATGATAAACGGAAAAGCCTTTGTTTTCAAACAGTTTATCAAACATATCGTCTTTATTCATTTAAACCTTAAACCTTACTTTCATATTTCTTTTTAAACAAACCACAATGACAAACACCATTTTGTTGAATCTCATTGTAGCATTTTTTGCTAATGCAAGCCATCTCTCGATCATCAGGACAACATGGACATCTAAATCCAACATCCAAAATGGTCTTTGCGTTCACTATCTTATCAACTTTATCAGAAATGTCAACATTTTTTAACACTGACAAACGAATTAAAGCATCTTTAAGCTTCTGTTTTTCCATTGTTATCATCACCACTTTTAAAAACAACTTTTGAAATATCATTATTCTTGCTAACAAGAATTTGTCTTGGGATTAATCCATATGCATTTGGATTATGTGTAATGACGTAAATGCTTGGAATTACTTCAGACCTTTCTTCTAACATTGTAACAACATGATTAATACCGGCAACATCAAGACTTTCAAAAATTTCATCAAGAATCAATATGTTTGTATCAAACATTGCTGTTGAACGTACTAGATCATAAATAGCAAACTGAATGCACAAATCCAACCTTTTACGTTCACCTTTTGACAACATTGATACTGATTTTACTAAACCGTTAGTATTTTCAATGATAATATCAATTTTATTTGACTCGACTGTAGGTACGGTCAACTTAATTGAACAACCTGAATACAACCTTGCTGAATAATATTGCAATACTTTATTTAAGTAGGCAATGTCTTTTCTCAAAAGATATGGTCTTAAGTTTCCTTTTGGACCTAAACTATCATAAAAGAATTGATATGCGCCACGTTCATCTTCAAGTTCAATTAAAGCTTTATTGTTATTTTGAATACTCTCTTTAATTGTTGTTATCTGTTGTTTGTATAAATTAATTTGATTGACGAAATTTTCCAAACGAACACTATGTGATGCAATATTGTCTTTTAAAACTTTAATGTTTTGATTTAATGCTATCACTCGATCTTTTACTGATTTATCTTTAAATGATAATTCTTGAATCTTCAATGAAATATTTGTGATTGCATTTCGCAACTCAATCAACTCTTCAGGTTCACCAATTGAAATTGTTGATATTTTACTGACAACATCTTTCTCTTTTGCTACAGCCTCTAATAAAGACTTTTTTGTTACCGTTAAATTACGCAACAACTCCATCTTTTTTTCTTCTGACAAAACAACCTTTTGCCCGCAAGTTGGACACACGTTATCTTTTGTTAAAAGATCGCCATATTGCTTGATATTGTTCTGTGCATTCTGGATGGTAAATTTCAGCTTTGATCCTTCAGAATACAAATTATCCAATTCTTTAACAGCTTTATTATGTTGTTCAGTTGCTTCAGATGCTAAAACATTCTTTTCATTCAACTCTTTAGACAAATTATCAATCTCATCTTTGCTATCACCTAAAGCAATTAATTGATTTAACTCTGACTCTAAAACTACTACTTCGTTATCAGAAAAGGTTTTTTCTTTTTCTGACATATAATCTTTTGACAATCTATCAACAAAATCAGAAATAGCTGTCAATTGACCTTCACTATTTGCATTTGAAGCTTTTAAGTTTTCAATTTGTGAAATATACTGATTTAATGACGTTTTTGATTCTTCACGAAAATCTGACCAAACCTTATAATCACGTACTGATTCAAGTAAAGCAATGCGATCTTTAGGTGTTAATTCAGAAAACCTGTTTGAAATATCACCTGCCATAATAATTGTTGATTTCAATAAAGCAGGACTAATCTTAATAATCTGATTAACTCTATCCTGTGTATCTTTTATACGGTGTGCTGACAATGATTGACCATCAACATCCAAAAACAAATTATTTTTATATTGTGAATGTTTTCTTGTACGCATTACTTTTACAATGTGATCATCACTATTAATTGTAACCTCAACAAAACAATCTTTTTTTGTTTTCAAGTTTACAACATCATCTTCACTGTCAACACCATTTACTGTATTGCCAGTTAAGCACCAAATAATGCTATCACAAAATAGAGTTGATTTTCCACTACCGTTTGAATCAGACGCACTATCATCTTTATTTGCGCCTTTAACAACCCATAAACCTTCTTTGATTTGAAAGTCAAACTTTTTAAAGGAACGGAAATTCTCGCCCTTAACTGATACGATCTGCAACATTTAGAAATTCTTTAGATAAAAATGTTTGTTAATTTAAAGTACTATGAAAATCATCAAATTCTTTTTGATTGGAATTAAACTTTTTGAAATCTTCTTCAGTAAAATCTTCATCAAGTTTACCAAACTTTTCAAAAAACATTTTATAGATTTCAAATTCCCAATCATCCATTGAAGACTCATGTGCCTTAACATCATCTAAAGAATCATAATATAAAGCACGATTATAGAATGCATAAAGATCAGCGGCATCTTCTAATCCTAAATACGTTGCCAATTTTTCCACATATGGATAAATGCCTAAATCATTTTCATAAAGATCGGAATCTTCATAAAGATTTTTTGCTAAAGTCTTTGTATATTCTGTCATCGTGCTTTCCTAAAAACTACAAATAAAGAACCTTAAAGTTTTAGTTTTTAATGTCAACTTTGTCGATCAATGTGAAACGTTGAACACCGCCGATCGCTTTAGATTCAAAATCACACATACGACGGACATAACATTCACTTGTTTCAAGATTTCTATACACTACACACAATTCTTTTGAATCATGATCCGTCGCAACTTCAACAACACCATAAACGCCGCCTTTAAAATGGCGATAAACTTCACCTTTAGTAACCATTAAAACCATCCATTTAGTTTAGCTTCTTTAACCCAATTTATTGAATCGTCAATTGAACGCCAAATGACATATTCAAAACCCAACTTTGTTACAGAATCTTCAAACTGTTTCTGATATTCACTTTGTTTACCTTTATCAGTCTTCATTTCCACAAAAACTGTACGTGAATTAGGTAATAACAAAATCAAATCAGAAACACCGTGCAACGTACCTTCTGCAACCTGAATACGCGCTTCTATTTTACTTCTTTTACCACCATTAGGAACAGCGAAAACCAAACCACCACATTGACGAAGTTCCAACCTTAAATAATTAACAACTTGTCTTTGTATCTTTGATTCTTCATGCTTCATTCTTTTGGTTCCTGACCGTAAAAGAAACCATCAACCTTTTCAGCAATCTCACTAACAATTTCGTCAACTTCTTTATCGTCTTCTGAAACTTTTGTTCTTTCTTGCTGACTTTTTACTTCTTCACACATTTCTTCACCAACAAAACTACTATAAAACAAAAAGAACTTTAAGTCAAGCGTGTAATAACAGGTGAATATGGTAACGCCATCATTGTTTTCATTTCAAGCTTGTTTAAAAGCGTTAAAGCACCGCCTGTATCAGCTACTGCTGATTCTTCCAACAACTTTTTCAATTCTTCTTTTTTGTTTTCACCATATGGACATTTGCGAAAATCCATCAAATTAAGATTTTTAGTCAAAACGTCAATACAATCTTTTGTAAACTTCTGAATGCTACGTTTTGATCTTGAATCTTCCCATGTTTCAGCTAAACTAATCAACTTATCATAAACATTGTTGCTATCAGGATCTATACCTAACTCATGTGCTTTATTAACAAATTTAATAATTGATGCTTCACCGAAACCTTTAACAACATTAGGAATTTCATCAGATGGGTCACCCATTAACGCTTTATATAAAATAAACCATTCAGGATAAACCTTACATTTTTCCAAAAAGTTTAATGACGTAATTACATCACCATGCATTGCACGTAAAATTTTAATCCCAGGAATCAAGTTCACCAATTGCAAATAATCTTTATCATCAGACATTGCTGTACATAACCAACCTTGTTCAGTTAAATGTTTACATGTATGATAAACCAAATCATCACCTTCGACATTTTCCTGAATAATTGTTCTAATCTTTAATTTAGGCAACAAGTATCGCAATGTCTTAAAAGTAAACTCCTGTGTACTTTTTTGCGACCAACCCCATTTATCTGTTGCTACATATGACGCATATTCAGGGCTATCAGGATTACTTCTTCTGGATGACTTATATGATGGAAACAATTGTTTACGATATGCTGGATAGCTATCCATACAACAAATAACTTTACTATAATAATCACTATCAAGCGCATTATTTAATGCTTTTAACACACCAAACACACCACCAACTTTTACCTTGTCTTTATTTCTCAACTCGCTCATTTGTGGAACTGATAAATAACGATGCACTTGATATGATAAATCTACAATTAAAGCTCTTTTATTTTCATTTGACATATCGACAATTTTCCCTAAACAAATCGCATACTACTTCATATTTAAATTCAGTATAACCAAAAGCATCCTGTGCCAACTCTAACATGAAAGTTTCACCAAACTTTTTCTTGTAAATTTTATATGCATCATACGGAATGTGAATTAAAATCTCTTCTTCATAAATTTTAAATCTCTTTTCTGATGGAAGGTGCGAAAATTTACATGGATCAATTAAAACATTTTTTCTGTAGAAATTTCTATTCAACACCAACTCTTCAAAACAACTAATGTACATTTTATTTATAAAATAATTTTTTATTTTTTTAAACATCAATGTCTAACCTTTCCTAAAATAGTTAACCCAACCTGACGATATTTTTTCTTCTTTTCTTCACTGCAATCTTGGCTGTCAATAAACTCTTTTAAAACATCTTCTTCAGATTCCAAAATAATATCTTCTGAATCACGCTTCCTTGATGAAATTTTTATACGTTCAACATCGAATTCAACTTCAACGCCTAAAAATTTATTTTTAATATCTTCTAATGTAACATCTTCTTCGCATAAAGAGTAATCACTTGCTAAAGATAGTTTAACATAATTATTTGGTTTCAATTCTTTAACAATTTCACCAATTGGCATCATATCGTCAATCTTAACCCAATCAGGAACATCTAAAGCAATTCTTTTAACTTTATCCGTTTCGGTATCATAAACAATAACGCCTCTAGTTAACGCTGAACGTGGTTCATTAAACGAAAATACTTGAGGTGAACCAGGAAACACAAAATTCTTTCCTAACTTTTGAGGCAAATGATAGTGATGACCGATCACCTTTTTAAATTTGCTAAACACATTTGTATCGTTTCCCGATTGATCAACAATAGTATCACTATACTTTGCACCTAAAAAATCAAGATGCGCTATAACAACCTTCTTTTCTTTATTTTCAACTTTTGATACAAAAGATGATACACGTGAATTTTCCATCACATACGGAATATAAACAATATTGTTTTCAGCATCTTCTTCCATTTGTTCATGCAAAACAATGTTTGGATAATACTTGAACGGGCGCAATGAATTTGATGACATATTATTATCAGATAATTGATCATGGTTTCCAACAATAATATTAAACTTTTTGCCAATTTCTTGACATGCTAGATCAATTTCATGAATCCCTTCTACAACTGCATCTAATACGATTGTATCTACAGTTGACCACGTATGAAATACGTCACCGCCGCAACAAACAACATCAGGCTTTTCTTTTCTAATTACTTTTGCTATTTCTTTACACGTGTTAATCTGTTCCTGCAAGCGAACTGTATATCCAAATTCTACAGGATGGCTGAATTGATGATAATGATGAAAATGTAAATCACCAAATGTCAAAATTTTCATATAAAACTCACACTATTATTGATTATTGTAAATTAATTCGATTTCATCTTTTGTATAACCACGATGTAACAACTCATCGTATGATACCTTTTCAGACGTACCATCCTCATATGTCACATCCATTAAACCATATAAAGGTTCATAACGAACGCCTGGTTCATGTGCGAATTGATATTTACGAATATTGTCTTTTGCCCATGCTGAACAATATACATAACGTACGCCACCTGTTTTAGGTGCAAGATGAAAACGTGAAGACAAACGACCTGTTTTTGTTGCACCAACTAATTTAAATACAGCAATAAATTTATCTAGCGGACGATCATTCTTTTCATCATATGAAACTTTATAGTACATATTATTTAACTGATTAAAACCAGATGTCTTAATCAAGTTTTCACAGAATGTACATGCTTCTTTAAACTTTTCGACATTATTTACTGTAATCAATTCACCATTATTGTCACAATAAACCTTCTCACCTTCTTTAGCTGTTTCAAACTCTTTAATTGAATTCTTTAACTGTTTCTGAATCTCTTTCAATGTGTCTGCATCTGCTGACGGATATCCAGAATCTGTAGATGTTAAAGACTTTAACCCAAAATATTCTTTTCTAAATAAAACAGCTGCATTATGAGATTGAGCACCTGATGTATTTGTATTAAATACAAATACACTTGCTTCTTTTTCAGGTAATTCTTTTCGCCTATCTTCAACAAAACGTTTAACAGTAGGCAAATCAACTAATTGTTTTCTCAAATTAATTAAGCCATTATTAACCCACTTATATAATTTTGTTTCTGTTTCAGGATGCACTGAAAAACCATGCACTTCACCTAAAGAAAACATAACAATCGCAATGTTCTGTTCTTTTTCAACAAGCAACATAGGTTTGCCTTCCATTTTCTTTTGGAAATACTCATCTAGCAAATCTGTTGTAATAGCATCTGCTGCTGAATATGGACCTAACAACTTTAAAGGTACACGATCGAAACGCATATTCGAACCTTTACCTAAACGAGGTGAAGAATGAAATGCTGATTTCCATTTGTTTTCAACACCTAAAAGATCCACTGACAACACTTCAAGATTAAGCTTTTGCCCTAAATTTTGCCCCATAACAGCAACTGCTTGACCAAAAGTATCTGCTTTAACTCGAAGATTGCGCAAACCAATACACATATTTGCACACCAACCAATGTCAAACTTTACATTGTGGCCAACTACAGGAATTTTAGACAACACACGGTCTAATAAATAATAAAAATCATGTAACTTTTTTGGATACTCTTTATCATTAATCAAGAATGTTAAACGTTTAACAGCCTCTTCAATTAACACTTTATATTCTGCGTGTGCTTTTTGCTTTTCTACAATTGCTTTTTTTACAGTTCTTTTAAAAACTTTTATCAAATCCGGCAACGAATCCATAATGAAGTATTCATCATCATTTAATACCTCTTTATATGGCAAACCTTCAATCCTCGGATAAACGTCCTTATAAAAATGTTCCAACTTTTTAGCAAGCTCAATATACTCTTCGTTTGTGATATTATTTTCATCAACAAAAATATGAGCAAACAACCACTTTAGCAATGTCTTTTTACGAGGATGCATAATCTTTTCAGGATGATACATCGCACATGAAAAAGCATGTTTTGTAATACGATCCGAAACAGATATAGCTACAAGTTTTGCCCACGGTTCAGACCATTCTGAACTATTGGTTTCATAGTCAAACCCAATACAATCAATCTTTTTATTGTCATACAACACTTCAAGTTTACGTAGATATCCAGAAAATGTATCAATATCTACATAACTAGCATTATCAATAGATGTAACTTCATATTGTGTTGAATAAATCTGATCAATAGCTGAAATAAAACGATTTCGTTCAGTCAACCCCAATGAATACTCTAATGGGCTAACAGTTTCAATTGTTAAAACTTTTGTTCCAACAAAATCTATTTCTTTAGCTTTATCTAAACAGCTTTCAGGTTCATAAAACCCAAACTCATGCAACACTCTTGCTGATTCTTTTCCTAAAATAATCAATGACTTAAAATCATTACGCATCAATAAAGCTATCAACCTGTTTTTAAAATCTGCTTTATCACGCTCATTAAGGACGATTTGGCCTTTTGATTTTGGCTTTTCGCCAGGCAAACGATAAACTTCCAGATTGCCTTCAGAATCAAAAACTGCTGTATTCTTAATATACATTGCGCAAACAGAATTGTTTGTAAAACCACGCCCATAAATATCTTTTAAAATACCACGAGCTGCTTTTGATACAAACGATTTTCCCTTTTTTGCATCATCAAAATCAAATTTATCAAAAATAACAAGAACACTTGGATCTTTTGAAATCAGATCAGGCAAAACTAGATTAGACATTTATCACCATTTAAATTGATGTTTTATTTCCATACAAAACTTTTGTACAATTTATCAATTGTTTTGAAATTGTTTGTTCGTCAATAAAATGATTCTTTACGGACTTTTTAGATGCCCGTTTTACACCTACTGATTCAGACATCTCAATAGGTGTAACACCACTTTCGATGTTTGTCACGCATTTTCGATCCATGTCTGCTTTTGCCAAATCATCATACAAGCCAACAATTGTTGTTGAACCATTTGATACTAATGCAAATTTTAAACCATAATCGGAATGATCGACAAGCATCATTTCAGCTGATGACGAAACAACATGCCCTAAATCATTTTTATTAATTGAATTCTTTACAACACTTTTAGTCAATTTTAAACACCTGTACTTCCAAAACCACCAGTGCCACGATCAGTCTTAAATTTATCAAACTCTTCATCAGAAACTTCAACAAACTTAAATTTGTCAACGTTGTTAATAACACCTTGCGCAATACGCATTCCAGCACCAACAACAAAATCAGTGTCACTTGAATTGTAGATACAAACCTTCACTTCGCCCAAATAATCACTATCGATAACCGCAACACAATTCATCAAGTTAATACCTAACTTTGCAGCCAAACCTGAACGCGGATAAATAAACCACGCCGTATCAGGTGAATACATCCTCACACCTGTAGAAAGCAATTCTCTTTTACCACCCTTAATTGTTGCTTCAACTGATGAATTTAAATCAAAACCAATTGCACCAGATGTAGCATATTTTAGTTTTTCACCTTTAAAATGTGGTAAATAATTTACATAAACTATGTACTCTTTAGACATTTAGCATTATCCTTTCGAAATCTTCAAAAAGATTATCAAATCTTCCATATAAAGTCAAGACTTAAATTAAATCAATGTCTGACGAATAGTTACGTATATTCTTTTCATCATAAAAATTAATCAATTGTCTTGTTTCACGCTTAAGCAAATACTCTTTAAACTGTTTTCGATTTGCTTGCGAAGTAGGGAACCTTTTTGCCCTTTTAGCTGTTGTTACGAAACCTACTGAATTTACAACAATAACACCATAATAATTGTATTTTGAACTTTCTAAATAATCTAAAACTTGCTGTAGCATATATTCAGGCACACCGAAGAAGAAATAATCAGGTACCATACCTTCTAGCTTTAGATATTTTTCATGCTTTTCTTTATCAAAATCAGCCAAAAAATCGTTATAGCTAATTTTAGTTTCAACTTCTATAATAGGATTAGCTTCTAAATTAGATATTACAATATCACAATAATGTACTTCTGTTGCTGCTAAATCATAGTGCTTTTCAAAAACATATTTCTTCATTATAGCGACTTTCAACTCATCAGCCGAAATTCGCCAAAACATAGGTTCTTTAGGGAAAAGCTCTAATTGATATGCCATTATCAACAACCAAACTTGTCTTTAAAATCAGCAACTTTCATCAAGTCACAATTTTTTGTATAATCCCAAACCTTTTCACCAAAATCAGTCACCCAAATGAAATGTTTGTAAGGCGCATTTTTCATCACCTTTCCTAATTGCTCCCTAAACTGTACAGTATTAATAGGTTTTGCACTTGCTGATACATAATTGAGAGTACCTTTATATACGTTATCTACAAAACGTGTTTTATACACATCAAAACCTAAAAGATAAATATCTTCAAACTCAACACACGAGGCCGCTAAAAAAGCTGCTGTAGCCCCTGACGACCAACCTTTATTTAACGTAATACGGTTGCCTTCTTGATCTACAAGAAAAACACCCAATTTGCTTTCACTTTTATCTTTATGAATATGACACCCTTCATAATTGGCATCTAAAATTTCTTTAGTCATTGCATCATCTAATGACACTAAAACATCAGGATAAAAATCTCGGTACAAAGCATTACATCCATAAATAATGCCTTGTTCTCTTAAGAAATTAAGATTTACAGGCTTTCTTGATTCACCGTTTCCGATAATAAAAGCCGTTTTCTTTCCATAAAAACCCATTAGACTTAACCATTAAAAAAGTACCCGATGTTTAGAACAACATCGGGTACCTCTCGAATATTTACAAACTATCAGACTTCTAGTTTCTTGCTGACTTTAAAACGAACACGTTTATGTTCAGGAACCATAATCTTTTCACCAGTGCGTGGATTACGGGACTGACGTGCTTTAACAGTCTGCACTTCAAATTTACCAAAACCTAGAAAATTGACTTCTTCGCCAGCTTTCAAAGTTTCAATCAACGTGCTCAACATAGCTTCGACAACTTCTGCACCTTTCGCTTTAGTCAATTCAGTCTTTTCCGCAATTTTTGTAGCAAATTCAGATTTAATCATAGATATAGTCTCCGATATAGTTTAACTTAAGACAATTTCTTCAATCGCCCTATAATCAGCATATTTACATAAAATAATTTAAAAGTCAACAACTTTTTTGCAAAAATGAATAAAAATTAGCACTTAAACAAAAAAAAAGGCTACAAAAAGTAGCCTTTTCGTGTTGTTTTTAACTTTTAAGTTTAAAGTTTATGCAAACAAATCATCTAACGCTGAATTTGAATCTTCTTCATCAGATTCATCTGATTTGTCTTCATTTTCAACTTTATTGTTTTCATCTTCAGCTGATGTTTCTTCTGGTTTATCAGACTCTTCAGCATTTTCTGAATCAGATGATGTTTCTGATTCAGTATCACCCTCAACAGGGACTTCATCAGCAACATGTTCATCATCAAAAGAATCAAACCAACTATAAAATGATTTTCTAGCTTCGGCAATGTCTGGCTCATTTAAAGCGGCAATCGCTTTTGATAAAATCTCATCTTTCTCACATTTCTCTAGAATACGATCAAAAGCGCCAATACCTTTATTCTTTACAGCTTTTTCTTCAGACTCTTCATCTTCAGAAACGCTATCTTCTTCAGAATCATCAACATTTGTAACATCTAAAGTCGCATCTAAATTTGTCGCTGGTTCATCTGAATGTTCTTCAGCATTGTTTACATTAACAACAGCTGATGCTTCATCTTCATTAGCAACAGACGAATTCTCTACATTATTTTCACCATCTTCCTTCATAGAAACAGATTCTTTAATCTTTTCTTTTTCAGGATTTGGCACTAACTCTTTATGAATTTCTCTTTCCGGATTAAATCCATTAAGATAATTTAACTTCTTGATGTCATCTTTTGATAAAACACGTGAAAGAAAATCAGAAATACCGTCATGAACATCCACTTCTTCATCTTTCATAACAGCTTTCTTTTCTTCTTCATCTTTATATAAAGGATCTTTCTTTAAAGCTTCTGTTAACTTAAATTTGATCCATTCACCTGCAACATCTTTTTTAACTTCAGACATATTACCACCTAAATAGAAATTAAAAACAACTGAATTAAGAACAAACCGTTAATTGTCTAAATGTTGCAATAAATTAAAAGTGCTTTCCCACAATCCTTTATACGGATGAATGACATCTTTTAACCATGGTTTTCTACTACCAACAAAATGTATTACTACAGGATTCTTGCACTCTTCATAATAAGTTTCTTGCGAACAACTAACAGGTACAAATTGTTTATTGAAAAAAGGATGATATAAATTATATCTAAAAGGTAAATATTTTGGTCTGAATACAAAATTCAACATATCTTGATCACCTGATATTGTTTTATTTCCAAACCGTTGATAAAAATATTCTATCTTTTCATAAAATTCATCTAGATCATTTCTTGCAAAATCTAGATTCATCAAAAGAACACCGGCGTTGATATACCTATTAATATCCCAAAACTGCATTTTCTTTTCAGCTGCAGCATCCTCTACACCTTTAACGTATTCAAAACTTCCAATGCTCTCATTGAATATATTACTGATGTCACTAACAACTAAAGTATCAGAATCAATATAAACAGCTTTCTTTACCTCTTCTATCAATTCTGATGCAAAATGTCTAAAGTATGTTGCGACACTTAAGTGGTTAAATATTTTTCGTGACTCAAGAAAATGATATTTTGTTTTCGGAACATTAACTATATGTATCTTACAATCATGAACTTTTCTTAACTCATTAAAATCTTTTTCTGTAATTGTATCTGAATTTGTTAATAAATAAAAACTGACTGATTCTTTTGTGTTGTTCAATAATGACAACATGGATGTTTTCGTATAGTTTAGAAAATTATCATCAAGTGAATACAATACGTTCAACGTTTCAATTTCCATTTTAAAAAGTTTTCGATACCATCATTAAAAGACACTTTTGGCGAATAACCTAATAATTCTTTTGCTTTATCACAATTACTAACTGTCTTTTCTACGTCACCTGGCTGCATTGCGACATTCACAATATCCGGAATTTCACCCAACTTGCAAGCAATAACTCGAATCATTTCAGTAATGCTAACAGGGTTTCCACCACCTAAATTAAATATATCATATACATTTTGATTATATACAGTATAATTTATTGCTGATAAAATACCACTTACAATATCGTCTATATATGTATAATCACGTACATTATGACCATCACCAAACACACTAATAACTTCTTTATTTAGAATCTTATCAGTGAATTTATGTATAGCTAAATCTGGCCTTTGATCTGGTCCATAAACGGTAAAAAATCGAAGACATGATACATTCATATTAAATAATTTATGATATGTAAAAAGCATTTCTTCACCAGCAAGTTTTGTTGCTGCATACGGTGAAATTGGTTTTAAATCAGCAATATCCTCTTTAAATTCCAACTCTTTACAATTTCCATAAACAGACGATGATGACGCGAACACGATGTTTTTGCAACCGTGTTTTAACATCACATTCAATAAATGATTAGTCCCCAAAACATTGTTTCTATAATATTCTTCAGGATCATTAATGCTAGGCCTTACACCTGCATGTGCTGCTAGATGAACAACAACATCAAAACTATACTTATCAAATAATGAATTCAAGCGTTCGTCAAAAACATCACAACGTTCAAATATACCATTTTTACTTAAGAAATTCTCTACTCTAGTTTCTTTAACTTCTTTAGAATACAAACTTCCAACAAAACTATCTATGCCTACAACTTTATGTTTATTGATACACAAACGATTAAATAAATGTGACCCAATAAAACCTGCTGCGCCTGTTACTAGAATGTTCATTATGCCAAACCTTTAGCAAACCACGAATGCGTCGATCTTGAAGACATTTTAAAACTATTCACAGTTTTTGTTGTAACAATACCCGCAACATCTGCTAAATATGCGGTGCTTGTAATTGCTGATGTGTTTGTAAATACTGATTCATCTGATAATAAAGGTGTAACAACTAACGTATAATTTGTATTTTTAAAAGCCTTTTTCATTGTTACAGTAACTAAACCAAATACACCATTACCATTAACAAAACCACCTTGTTCAAGAATACCGTTGTTCCACAAAACATACCAATTACCAACACCGTCTGACCATGACTCGGTAACAGCTGGAACTTGTGAAGCATACATTAACTTCTCTTCACCTGTTGCTGTCTTTACATATGTAATCTTTGTTTTTGTGTCGTATACTAAACTACCCTCTTGATATAAAGATAGTTTAGGATCAGTTAACTTATGACAGAAACGATATTCAGAATTTGGTAAACGTTCAATCTGATAAAGTGTTGCTTCCAATTTCGTCTGTAACTTATCAGACATAACATTCATTAAATCTAAATCAGCTTTATTATTTAAAGCCTGTAAAACTTTACCATTAAATGTTTCGTTTGCCATTGTTTTACCTGTTAAACTAATTTTATTTCTTTCATCACATCTTCAACGGATTCTAAAGATAATTCTTTATCTCTTTCTTTATACATATAATCACGCAAGCGATCAATTAAACCTGCATCACGCAATTTCTTAAAAACAATATTTTCAGTTGAAAATTCACCACCATTTTTCAAACCTGATTTGCGCATATCAAAAAGATGCTTATAAACCTTTAAAGCGCTTTTCATGTTTCCTGATTCATTAATCAAACTCGATATATCAACATGATACTTATCAAATTTATTTTGAACAACAGTCGTATTTATTTGCACCTTTTCTTTCGAAGGTATTTGCACCCATTTATTATTTAATACTGAATATATACCATTATAAACACCAGGTGTTCTTGAATCTTCAATGTACAATTCAATAGGATGCCCTTTGATTTTGATATCGTGTTGCTGGAAAAAGATTTTACGTTTTGCATCAAAATAACTTTTAATAAAGAAATCGTTTGTTTTGGCGGTTTCAATCTTTTCAATATCTGCAACAATATGAATATCTACATCAGACAATTCTGTATAATTATAGGAAGCATTTGAACCAACAAGTTCAATATCTAAAATTGGTAACTTGAACTCATCATCTTCAATCTCTTTTACAAACTCTTTAACGATATTTAAAATTGATTCACGTACTTCTGGAATCATCCTCATATCTTCAAACAAATCAACATTAAGCTCATCACGAAAATATGGATTTGTCTGTTCATCTTCTTTAAAGATATTCTTTAATTTTACTAAACTTTCAGTATTAAATGTTTTAACACCTGAAGAGTTTTTAACCTCTGCACTTCCATCTGATAGAAAACACTGAATAACACCCAACTCACCATTTGGGCATAATACGAAATCATTAACATCAATTAAAGTTTCTTTTTCTTCTACCATTGTAATGCTCACAAATATTTAAAAATTAAACCGTCTCGAATAATCTCCGCGATCTCTTCTTTTTTAAAGAACTCACCAGAAACATACCTGTCATAAAAACTTCTACCAACACTATTTAAGGAAATCTCAACACAATTATCTAAAACATCATCTGTAATTTCATTCCCACATTTATCAACAAGCGAACAACACAATGTATCTTCATCTTCTACAATAGAATAATTTTCCCACGAATCTGGAGAATATTTTAACAATTCCCACAGTACTACAAATTTATTCATGAATATTAAATATTCTATAAAATCTTTTTCACTCGACATGAGGCACACTATTTGACTTGCATTAGTTAAGCAAGTAGAACATCAATGAAGAACGCCTTAAAACACAATTATTGCTCTTTTAGCCGTTTGCAAGCATTTACAGCTGACTTTAAAACCTTAACATCTGGATTCATATTTGCTGCAAACACTAACATTTTGATTGCTGATTCATAATCAACTTTTCTTAACAAATCGTTTGCTAATTTAGTACCCGAAGTATATACATCTTCAATCTTCTGATTGTCATGAATACCTAATAAACTTCTTAACTTTCCTTGTTTAACTTCAAGTAAAAACTGTTGCTTTGCGCTTTCGTATAAATCAATCATATTAACCCTCAACTTTTGGATTTGTTCTACTCTTAATTGTTTGCTCATCTATTGCTTCAGGGAACGGCGTTTCAATCGGCACTGTTTCTTTTATCTCATATTTCAATGAATTTTCTTTAGCAGCTCTTGCGGCATCTGCTAACGCTTTCTGCTTTTCATCAAATTTACTTATTTGTAAAGACGCTGCATCAAGTTGTGGCAACGCTGCTGTGCGAATATTATCCATAATCATTTCAAGCGGTGGTGTACCTGTCAAAACAGCTTTCACCGTCGAAATTGTTGTCATTGCTTGATCTACTGAATCACCTAATTCTTTCAATGTATCAACAGTATCAGCCAAACTTTCAAATGAATTTATTGTATTTTTGATTTGTTCAATCTGATCCAAAATTTCATCAGGAATTGCTGGTATTAAAGCTTTAGCATTAAAATCGGCAAACAAGCCAGCGCCAGAACCTTTAGCTAAATCATTTTCTTTGATTGGTGACTCAACATCCATTTTCTTTTTATCAATATCCTCAAGAGAACCGTTTTTCTTTAAAGCTTTCGCTTTTTCACGTGCTGCTTTAATTGCATCAAGGTTTGCATCAATAACCTCTCTAACTTCTTTTAACTGCTTCTTGATATTTTTAGGATCTAATGTTTCTTTAATGTCACGAATCTTTTTAATCAACTCATAGTTTTGCATATAAAACTGAACAATAACAGCCGCTAACCCTGTAATGATATTCAAAATATCCTGTAAAGGCGATGCAACAACACCAACAATAGGCATACTTGCAATGCTATCAATTGTTGATTTTACAGTACCTATTGTTGTCTTCACTGTATCTACTGTTGACTGTGCCGACTCTAAAACACCTACAAAAGGCTGCAATGATCCCATTACTTGTTGAACTGGCATTAAAGATGCTACTAAAGGCTTTACTTCTTCTAAAGCACCTAAAACTTCCTGCAAACGTTCATCCATTGTAGGTGTACCAATTTTATGATACTTCAATCTTTCTTTTGCTGGAAGGTCTTGCCACTGCTTTTTAGTTATCTGTTTAACTTCAACCCTATCAACTACAGGATAAGGTTCTACGGCGTCAAACAAATTATACCTAACTGAATCCTGTAAACTTCCTTTACTGTCAACTGTAGTTGTTCGATAGGATTTAGTTTCGCTGAAAAATTTAAAAGTTGTTCTAAATCTTTTTATTGAATCGCACCCATCTTCATCATAATTACTTTTCGTATCTACAATTGTAGGTGCTGAATTGTTTCCTCTATACTCATATTTTAATACAGTATTTGCAATATCATCATCACATGACGATATAGTAAAAACAGGTGTTCCAGTTGCTAATTTTGTAAATCCAATAAAATACCTATTTGGTACAAACCAATTTTTATCATATTGTTTATTGTTTACAACACCTAAATTATGTTTATGTTTTTTATCTTTTGACACAACCTCTAAACTGTATGAATTTCCATCAACAGTAACATTTCTATACAAACCGTATAAATCTGCTAAACTTTCTTTACGATTTATAAATTTGTATGCTAAAAATTTTTTATCCTTACTTGAAGCACCATACTTTTCTATCTTTTTCTTTGCTTCTTCATATTTAGGTCTTTCTTTTTCATATGATGTTTTTTGATCATAAAATTTTGTATCCACATCATAAAGATTTGATACACCTGATTGAACATTGCTTCTACTACCATTAAAATCGGTTAATTTATCAGGTGATTCATTTTTCAATTCAGCAACCCAAATCAACGGTGACGAACATTTTGTTAAATACAAACAATCATCTTTAAATTCTGATTCGAATTGTTTATACTCCTGTTTCTTTTTTTCAACAATTGCTGTATCAGTATTTGGCGTAACATGTTTCGTATCTGTAAATAAAACATTATACAATGACAAATAATTTGAATATAAATCTAATTTTGTTTTTAAATTTAACAATTTATTATGATATTCATTTACTGCATCATTATATTTTTTTCTTGCAGCATCTTTTTGTGTTTGTGTTGATTTTTCATCATTTAACACATCTTGCATTTCATTAAATGCATCAAGGTTGTTTGACTTGTCTACAGAATCCAAATAACTTGAACTATTTGTTAAATGCTCAATTAAATAATCTTTTGATGAAAGAAACTGTGAATTCCACTCAAGTAATGTTTTTCCACGAACATCTTTTTTATTCACAATATTATTTCGATTAGATACGTAATTACTTTCAAGATCTCCACCTTGTTCAAAAATCTCTTTATAATTTGCTATTTGCGCTTCTAACTCTTTATATTCGTCATTTCTTCTATAGATTTCTAAAACATATACACCCTCAACAGGAAATGGACGTAAATAGTAATAATACCCATCAATAACAGTTAAATCTGAATTCGCTTTGTCAAAATCACCGCTTTTTTCATAAATTGGAAATTTATACTTTTCATCAGTGTCTATAGCACCATTTATATCTTTAACAAATTCGCCATACACTTCTTCATCTACAGATGTGTACTCTAAATCACTTTTCTCTTCATAATACGGCAGATTGGTTATTTCTGAAACATTGGCCATTTTAAAACATCTCAATAATCTAAATCAGGTGCTGTTGGATCATCTACAACCGGCTTCGGACAAATTACTTCTGGATAATCACCTTGAATACCTGTTGCAATAGACGAAAAGCTACTTCCACCTTTCAAACTTCCTTGAAAACTTCCTCGAACACTTGCTGCACTTGCTGACAAGTTTATTGTTGTAACAGAATATGTATCTAGTGAAGCAGCATGTACAGGTGCGTTTGTTGTAATATCATCTGATGTAATATTTATGTCACCAGCTTGCATAAACAAACCTTTACAATATAAATGCAAATTTCCATCTAATTTAATTTTGACATCACCAGACTGTGAAATTTGAATTTCACTTTTCATCAAAATCTTTAACAAATTATTAACGAGATCCATACTTAACCGGTTTCCATTTGCATCTTTAAAACCATATGCATTCGGATAACCGCTAGAAATATCTGAATCAGTAACTGTCTGTATTTGAGTATATACAGTTGAATATTGATCTGGACACATTCTAACAGATACAAAAGAACCTTCAACAGGTACAGCTAAAGTCCCTAATCCGTTTCCACTACCAAACATACCTGTTTTTTCAGGCACTGACCACGGAATATCTTTATTTTCTAAATTTGATGGGTGTTGAGGCAACTTTACGCGGACCCGTTGCATACGTGATGGATCTTTATTATCTACAACTACCCCAACATATATTTTATCTGTTTGTGATATTGGCTCTTTTAATAACATTAGTGTTGCCCCAAAACATTCTGATCAAACTGTGAATTTGAAAAAGGCTGTTCACCTGTTGTAGCATCAAATACAGGTACAGATATACCTTGACGCACTAAAGTGATTTGTTGAACTGGTGAATCTAAAGAATCAATCAAAAAACCAACGCCTGAAACAATATAGTTTCCTGAATACAACATTGCATCTTCTTTACCATCAACTCTAAACAAAAATTCAACACAATCTCCTACATCAATATCAACACAATATTGATCAATACAAGTAACAACAGTTGACCATAACGCTAACCCACGTTTATTTTGAACTTCTGCACGTTTATAATTTGGATGGACATTCTCTGATGACAACCCACTTGATATCCAGCTCTGATTCTGACCAACTTTTGAAATATTCAATGACTGAACGTTCGTCTGAAATTCACGTGGATACAAAATTCTATTTTTTACATTATCCGTATCAAAAAACGTTAAATTATTTCCATACCCGAATCTAAAATTGTTTATAGCTGATTCCATTGTATATGTTACATTTGTAACAGGTTGACTTCCTGCTTTTAAATCATTCAAAACGTCATTTGATTCAGCAAAAACATATTTTGATTTTTGTTGTACACGACTAACTAAATTCTTAAAATTTAAAACACCAGTCTTGCTTACCCACCATGCATAAACTGAAAATTTATTTGCCCATGCATGTAAACACATTTCTCGCATAAAGTTTAAACGATTACCTTCAACAGTAAACCAAACCATTGAATCATTTGTCTGATCTGAATCAAAACCTAGATTTGTTCTATCTGCGATACGGTTAAACGCGCATTCAGAAGTCATATTATATGCTTCATCTTCAAGCTTCGACAAATACCACAACGCTTCATGATACCCAACAATCTGATATTCTAAAGTACCACCTAAAGGTGATGACATTGCTTGATAATGAAATACTCTAAAGTTACAAACTTTAATATTACTACCTTTACGCAATTCAATGCGAATTGCTGATCCGTCTGTAACAGGATGGCTCTTTAAAAAATCATCACGTAAACCAACATGCATTTCTAATTTTGGGAATTCGTTACTGATTGATTCTTCAATAAATATTTTATAAACTACTGAATTTACATCATCAAGTAGAATTCCATTAATATATACTGAAATAGAAACGATATTGTTTGCCATATCAACCACCTGTTGTCACACAAAAAGAACTTTAAAATCGAGCACTACGGTTCTTTAAATATCTGCGTATAACATTAATAGGTATCACAAAATGTCTACGAAATTTGAAACTCTTTTTGGTATTAAAGAAGCTGTCTCTCAAGAAAATATTGATGACTTGAAAAACTTTCGTGGTGAAAAACACAAACTGTTTCAAATTTTAAACAGACGTTTTGAATATACACATAAAGATATTAATAGCAAGGAATTTAATGTACTCCAAGACATTTTATACAACGTCTGCAAATACGTTGATCCCTCAAATCGTGAAAAGTTACTCAAAACTGAAGATCCTTTAAAACCTTTTCAACATCAACACATTCTAAACTTATATCATAAACTTGTTGACGATGGTAACTCTTCACTTGCTGCTAATTTGGCACTTTTGGATCAAGAAAAAGCTGAATGGCTAGAGCATCAGCTAAAAGAATTATATGCACATAACCAGCAAGAAGTTGCTGATTCTTTATCATATGATCTATATGACATGATCTTTTCAGATAATAAACATGTTACAAAAATTGATGAACCTTTTGCATTTGTTAAAAATAAACAGCTTTTAGACTTTTTTAACAAGTTAAACTTTAATCCTGAATTGCAAACAGCTTTTCTGTTACTGTCAGACGACGACAAATACAGCTGCTACAAACAATTTCTTAAACACGTTAACGATTTGTATAAAAATAAAGAATCACAAAACAATGAGGAAGATATTGATGCACTTTTGCAGAGTTTTAAACACTTCCATGATGATAACAAACTAAAACCTGTATTTCGTGATGAAAGTGGGGAAAATGAAATTTATAAAAATATTTCTAAAAATTTTTATAACGAACTCTCGACTGACTTCAGTCGCGAACAGTTTCTCAAGCTATCCGATGACATGCGAATAGATATTGCCCTTCTACCAACTTCTATTGCTAGAAATCTTCTTGATAATACAGCAAAAAACGAAAAGCTATTTAGAGTGTTAATGATTATGGAAGACTATGTTCGTCATAAAGATTCATCAAAAAGCATTCTCGAAAAACTTCCTGAAAAATATTATCATATATTTGCTACAAATAAAGATTTTCGTAAAGACTACATTGACAACCTTTTTGGCAATACTGAAGTTAAAGAAGCTGCTGAAACAAAAAAATCTATTGATGCTCAAGTCAAAAAGCAAAAAGAAGATGAATTGAAAAAGATTGATCAAGACAATCGCAATGCATTACGTAAAGCATCTGACGAATATGCAAAACAACAATATTCTGATCAAAATAGCAATGAAACACAAGGACAGCCTAAAGGCATCGAAAAACTCCAAGACATTGATTCACATGTTGATGGTTTTCTTAATGCCTATTATGAACGTGACAAAAATATACGTAAATTTGTTATCTCAATTCCTACAAACGACATTTTAGATATTTGTGAATTGTGCAATAATAACATTTCAAAAATTTTTACAACATTAACAACATTGTTTAAACAAAATGTTCTACCATCAAAATTACTACAATTACCTGAAGACATTCAACAATTCAGTTTTGATAATATATTCACAATTAAATACATTATTGAATGTATAAAACAACAAGAAGCTTATGGGATTCCTTCAACAGGAAACTCCCCAAATGTTAACAAATTTGTTAATCGTTACATTCAACTTTATAAAAGCAACGATCAGACTCTTGCTGATAAATATGCTGTAATGTCAGCTGAAGATAAACTTACGCTTGAAGCTTTCATTCGTGATTATTCAAAAAGTCAAAAATTAGGTTCAGAAATTATTCGTTTCTTAAATTCAGATCAAGAAAAACGTGATACTTTTGAATTTGATGATACACCAACTGTTTCTAAAACAATAAAGCAGGATGATCAAAACAACGACGTAACTCATTTTGATAATTCATCAGATGCGAAATTGCTAGATTTAGCCAATGCATATAATAATGAATTATCTGAACTAATTACAATTGCTCAAGAAACGGACAAACTTAAATTTATTTATAAACGTACTAATAAATCGTCAAACATCAACGAATATTTTGACTCAATACTTGCATTTTTAAACAGTATTCCTTCGGAAGAATCTACAGAATTCTTCAACACACTAACAAACAAAGCTGATGAATCTAGATTTTACAAAGCTATACTATTTTTAATTTTAAAAGATTCAAAAGAACGAGCCTTCGTTTTGCATAACTGTACAAATGAAGATGCTGAATATTTATGCAAGCTTCAACCTCAAGAAGAAAATAAAAACGTATTAGAAACAATCAATAACACTATTGATGAAGTTATAAAAGAAAATGAGGGCAAAATCGATTTCTCATTTAAAATTTCTTCTGATGATTCAAACAAACTTAAACCTGTTGAAAAACAAACTAACATAACAAATTATATTAAAAATATTGATTATACATCAACAAAAAACACAAACAATGAACTTAAAACTGAAATTTCTATAGCAAAAAGATATTTTCCTGACGACATATTAGAATTTGATTCTGATGAAGTTCGACTTTTTAAAACAACTTTAGATGATAGAATTCAAATATCAGAATTACACCTAGGACAACCTTCCGTCTTTTTTGACACAGTAATTGATAGAATCAATAAAAAATTAAAACACTATAAATTTATAAAAGGGTCGATTGATACTTCAAAGAAAAATGAACTAGACTCTTTCAAATCAAACATATTAAAAGTAAAAGAAGCATTAGAAACAGCTCAATCAAAAATTGATGAAATAAACAAATTACGCCTTCAATCAAAAACAACTAATACAAATGAAAGTGATAAAATAGCTGAACTTTCTAATGAGATTTACAACATAACCAGTAACATTGCAAATGTTTTAGGTGACAGTTCACAATATAACAAGGATAATGCTAAAGTTAATATTGAATCTTGGAATAAGATTGGTGGTATGATTTCAAAATTCAAGACTTTAATCAATAAAGATAGTAATATTGTTGATTTTCGAAACTTGACCTCTTTACAAAAAGATATTCTTGATACAACACCAGAAAATGCACATCAAAATGATTTTCGTCAAGCAATTGACGAATGTGATAAATTTTATAAGCTTGCTGATTCTGGCTTCTTAAATTCTACAGGCGTAAACTATCTTAACGTTCTGATTAAAATTAACACATTACTAAATGATATTGAGCAATACATAAATGATGTCAATAGAAAACGTATTGAACAATACAAATTAGACGTCATTGACTATAAACAAAATAACAATAATATTGTATCTTTTGATAGTTTTAAAAAGTCTAAAAATAAACCACAAATGCCAAAATTGATTAACGTTACTGAATTGCAAAACAAACTATCAAAAAGTTTTTCTAAAGTAGAAGACATAATCAATCAATACGTATCCAGTGATAATCTTAAAAACTACAAAGAACAATATGTTACTACATTTGATAACAATCTTCAAAAATTAATTGATACTAATGTGAAAATAATAACAGACGACTACACCATAAAAATTACCGATATTGGTCATGCTAGTAATGCTGTATCGAATATTAATGTTCAAAATGTTCTAAAAGATTTAAACAAACAATACAAAGAAAATACAAACAAATTACATGATGAACTCGTAGAAGAAATTAATAATATACAAACAACACTATCAAATGAAAATATTCACAATTTTGATGATAAACTCCAATCATTAAAAATTAACCCTGCGAACAACATTACGCTATCAAATAGAGTTGACTTGCGAGCTGGTAAAATCGACGCCTTCATTAAACAAGAAGTTGTATTTCTTCAAAGCTTTGCACTGTTTTATTCTAATAAAGTATTTCCAGCAAATAATGTTTGATGAAGTGAATTGTCTTGATTGCCCAGCTTTTAAATTATGCGCATCACAACTATACAAAATTGTAGATGCACATAGAATAATTGGCGGCCCAAAATTGACATTAGAAATTTATTGCGCATTAATGAATGAGCTTATTAAAAAGACAGAAGAAAACGGTGACGAAAAATAATTCGTCACCGTTTGTATTTTAACACAACTCACCAATTATTTTGTTGTTTCTTCAACCGTTTCATCTGTTTCTTCACAGTTCATGATTAGAAACACTTCAAAAATAACAGGGGACTCTTTATACCACTCATCTTTTGATTCAGGGTATGTGCGCAAATATTGTGTATACTGTAACAATAGTTTGTAAACTGATTCGTCATCCGTTGTTTCTATACCTAATTCTTTTTGGTTGCGATAACGGTCAATCCTATTCTGTGCACTCTTCATTAAAGAATCACGTTCAGCACGTTTCTGTGCCTTCAATTCATCAACAGTAGGTTCAGGTGGAATATACGGTTTAGGTTCGTCACCAATAACCCAAAAACGTTTTAATGTTGGGTAATCAACTTCTTTTTCAACTTCTTCACCTGTTTCAGGATCTTGATAAATTTCTGTACGCTTACCAACAAACTCTTCACGTTTATCAATATCTTCTTCAAATGTTGTATTATGTGACTGTGCCCATTGACGAGCTTCGTTGAAATTTTCATCAAAAGTACCATCAATATACTCAATAACCTGATTATATTCAAATTCTGCCATGTTACACCTGAAAATAAAAATACTGATATTAGAACTTAAACATCACTTTTAAATTTAAAGAGTTCACATCGACATCAAACACAATGGCCACAACCCCCAAACGGCACCGGATAAATATTCAGCAAGATTTGTTGGACCAACAACTGACCAATATTTCTTAAACATCCAATTTTCACGTTCATATAGAGTCCAACATATTGCATAAATAGGACTGATACTTGCACCAATAACGATAATCCACATTGAAAAAACTGGATTAATGAAAACAGGCACTGTTGCTAATCCTAAAATATACAACAACACTAATGGCATTGTATAACGCAACCACATATAAACAAAATCATATGCAAAACCATATTTATGATTTTTAAACAACCAATCACAAGGTATATGATACCAACGTGCATTATATCGTTTAATTGTTGTTTCATCAACCTGACCTCGACCAATATCAAAGCATGCACCGAGCCCCCGTGCCCAAAACTGACAATATGTAAAAACAGCAAAAAATACCGCAAAAATTACATTATACCAAATTTCAGAAAATCTTGATAAATAGTATGCTAAAACAGATGTATACAATAAATATACTGTACATTGAACAGCACGATTATTACCTAACCAAGTGTTTTTATAACCACCACCAAACCAACGTCTCCACAAACAATTTACAACTACTGAAAGTATACATAACAAATAAAGCATGTCTCACCTATATTCTACAAACAACATAAAATAAGAACTTAAAACTCATACCTAATATAAACACACCCTGCCGTTCCATTTGAACCACTCGGAAAACCACCAGAACCACCTTTTCCGTACCCATTCCAAACTGATTCTCCTGGTGATCCATTTGAATACCAGCTACCGCCAACACCGCCTTGATTGCCCGTCTTATTTTCATTTCCACCGCTGGCAGTCCCGCCTGGAGCATTATAACTGTTGGCATTGCCAAGATTGTTATATTTTCCACCACCACCACCATTGGCTATCTGATTTTGAAACTTTGATTGGCCACCTGTCCCACCATTTGCAAATGAACCTGAACCACCACCAGCCCCAACAGTAAAAGAAACTGTGTGACCTTTAAGACTCTTTATTTCTTCAACAGTGTAATATTTTATTGAACACCCACCAGATGCGCCACCAGAACCTGTCCACCAAGCATCTTTAGAATATGCATTAGCACCGCCACCCCCACCTCCCCCACCAACAATGATAACTGTTAATGCAAACATTGAAGCAGGGAAAGTGATTGATCCGCTTGATGTAAAAGTGCGTTCAAAAACCTCTTTACCAAAAACTAAAGCGTTCCCTTTAAAAATCTTTTTAATGGAACGCCCCCCCCCCCTACGACAACTTTTAATTGTTTACGGTTACCTTTATATATTGACATTAAAACCTCCTAGTTTTAAATGCAAAAATTATCAACTACAAAATCACAAAACTGATCATGCAGTTGTTAATCTAAAGTAACCTACCACTCCAGGTTTACCAGGCTTCTTATAAACTCCGTTTCCACCTTTTCCATAACCGTTATAAAGAGATGCACCGCCAGCATCATATCCGGAAATTGTCACACCGTCAGATTTAACAGTTGCGCTTAAATATTGAATATTTACGGTTAACTTTCCACCATATACAGCAGGGTTTCGTTTTGCTAAATCTTTTCCACCCTCACCACCGTCAGCATTTATTAAAACATTATTGTTAAGAATTAAAGTACTTGTGCCACCTTTAGTTCCAACCGTCCATGTATCATTTCCATTTGTACCACCAGAACCGGCCGCACCAACTGTAACCGTATAAACACCTTTTTCTAATAATGCAACACCAACAAACGCTGCTCCGCTTGCTCCAGCACCACCAATAAACCTATGACCCGATCCATATGTACCACCGCAAGCACCACCACCAGCACCTACAATAGCAATTTCATAGTTTTGCTTATGTTCTAACGTAAACGTATATGTACCAGCAACATTTTGTTCAAAAATCACTTGACCAGCTGGTAATCGATTATCATAAACCTTTACATCACCTTTATAGCAAAAGCCTACTTCTGCATTATTTTTATTAACAATAGTTACTTTTTGTTTCCCAACATATAAAGACATTTTAAAAACTTTCTTTATTCAGGAATAAAATAAAACACATTTGCATTCGGACTTGCTGGCAATGCGGATACTACCTGAAACTTATTATTAACATAATTTGTTGTAGCAATTCTAGTATCGTTTGCTTCAACCCCTGGTGTAGCAGCATATGTATAAACACCGCCATTACGATCAGCACGTGCTGTTAAACCGCCAACAATACGCGTACCATCTGATTTATAAGTTGATGCACATACTTTTACATTAACACTACCGTCAGTGTAATACATATGCTCAATAAACCCTTGATCAGCACCATTTTTACCACGCACTAAACCCAATAATGTTTGTTGCTTGCTTTCAGGATTTGTTGTTGTTCCTTCGTATGCTGTATTTTGAAACACCAATACAGGTCTTCCTTTTTTAATAAATGGATTCGCTGTAAAAGCTTTTGTACCATTAACAACCTCATCACCAACAGTATGCATTACATTTAGTGGAATCTGTTGACGCGTAACCAATGTTGTATCAAAAACAAACATATCTCTTGTATAGTTTTGAATTTCAGCATCGAAACCAGCACGAATATTGCTAAACACATCATAGTTTGACAACAATACTGAATCATTATATTCAACAGGAACATTTGTTAAAGTATCTGTTCCTGAATTACTATAATACTCATCATAACCAATTCCAGATATAATCTGCGGTCTTCCACTTGCTCTTGCATCATTCTTAATATAATATTTAATATAATAACGTGCTTTCGTTTTATCCGACAGATCTTTAATAAAACTTTTATCTACGCACAGCTTAAATGCAAATTTAGTAAACTCATTATACACTGATGCTGGATAAATCTTTGTTGTTGCATTGCGATCTGATTCACCCAAAATTGACGTCAAATCAATAAGAATCGTTGAATTATTCTTTTTAGGTTTCCAAACGAATTCATGTGCATTTGCGCTCAATTTCATCCAGTAATATGTTTTTCCATCAACTTCTGAATCTTCTACACCATTAATATCATAAATTGATTTGTTCAATTTTGTATCAATTTGACTTAATGCAGCAAAAACACTATTTACAGCAACTTCTTCACGCTTTAAACTTGGTACACCCATATAAAAATAAAGCATATGTTTAACAGCTGAAAAACCTATACTTCCATCAGTATTAAATTTTACATTATTCTGATATGATTCACCGTATACATTGTCTCCTTCACTGTTAGAAACAAGCATACCTTTCATTCTAGGAAGTCTGAAATAAGCTTGCTTTAAATCATCTGATTCATGCAAGAAATAAAACCAACCGTTACCTGTTGATTCATATTCAGTTGTAACAAGACGGCAAGCTTCTTGAGTTTCTACAATGATTCGTAAACCATCATACGTTTTGTAATGAACAATGCCATGGTCTTCACTCTTTTCAAGAATCTTTCTGAAAACCATTTCTTTCAATTCTTTTCCTGGAACATCTGTTATGATTTTTGTACCAGGATCGGCATTTGGATCATATACAGCCCCATCAATTTCGTAACCTTTTGAATTACAAAATTCGATTATTTTTTGTTTGGCTTCAATAGGATTCAACAACAATGAAACAACAGTGTTTTCAAATTGATTATCTGACCACTCAATAATCCATGTTGTTTGTTCAGACGCACCAACCTGATCTCCAATATTACCACCAGCAATTAATTTTCCAACAGGGTGTAATTGATTAACAAGATAATTATAGGCCCCTTGATAAATATCAGCTGACTTCATTGAAAACGAATTAGCTTCTGCCCAACCAGCAGACTCTAGTTTTCTGTCAGAAAAGATGTGTGTAAATAACGGTAGTGTCGCTAAACCAGTACCTTCAGATGAAACAACCTCAAAATCTTCTTTTAAAGCATTCCAAATGAAAACTGAATGATCACTATACTTTCCATCAATATACAACAAACCTTGATACGGTACAGTGTCATACATATAGTAGAAGTCATCATTTGCAAAAGTATGAATTTTTCCATCTTCTTCAGAAAAGAAAAGGTCGCCATTTTGGTATTTTGAAATAGTCTCTACAACTTCACCATCAACAAGTTTAAATTGACCTGTCGCTGCCAAACAATAAAGTTCAAAACTGTCGCCAACAAAGCGATAAATTTCATCCCCATATTTTGCACATTTCTTTGTATCAGACAAATGAACATAACCATTACTTTTTAATGTATAATAATACACCTTTTTAGTATCAGCAGCACCATCTGATGTGAATAAAGGTTCAAGTTTATAATACTGATCAGTAGCAGCTGGCAATTTGTCATGAATTCTTAAATAACATGTTTTACCTGAAGCTTCACCTGAAAACATTCTAGAATAATTTGAAGGCGTTTGATAAAAATTTGTTATGCCTTCACGTTCCAACTGGCAATATCCAATTTTAGATTGACCACCAGAAATGACCAACATTAAAGGAACTTTTTTCAACAATTTTGATTGATTGATTGTTAATTTGCAACCATTTCTATTGTAATCTTTTCCTTCAGTACTATTTACAATGTTCGATGCAACTGTAATCCACCCTGATTTTGATGGTTGCATTAACGATACATTAATATCTGTTGAGCTATCTTTTGAACAAGAAAAATAAAGAGCATCAAGTTTGCTAAATGCAGCATCCCAACCAATGCACTGGCCCCATGCACCAGAAATTGTTGCTAACCCATCTACGACATTTATTCTTGCGCCATCATACATTGCTACCCATTCTGAATAGAATGTATCACCTTTACTAGCAACTTCATTTTCATTCCACGATACATCTGCAAACGCTGAATGTTTTTCTTTAAAATCACCATTCAGTAAAAGGTTTTTAATACCTTTGAAAACCTTTTCTTTAACTGCATTTGAACCGTCATCTTTCATCAAATGAAATTTATCAGTAAACACTGACAAGCTGACGTGATCTAGATTGTAATTACAAGCACCTAAAGTATCTAGCACTGATTGTTGTAATTCTTTATCACCACCAAAATCAATGTTTGATAAATTCTTTTGTGCAATACCGGCACTAGTTAAATTTTCAGGGTCTACGTTTGGCCCATCAATATTGTTCAGGTCACGTTGCAGTAAATATTTTCTGCTACCACCTTTGCCATATAATGTATCATCAGAAACGTTTGCCATATCAATAGAAGCTACACCAATTTGTGTCTTAACTTCCATTTTTAAAGCATCAACATTTTCAAATGTTTTATAAGCTACACCACCGCCAGTTAACTCAAAATCATCTGTAGGAATAACATCAAAAGTTTCTGTCTTTAAGTTTTGCAAATTTCTAAATGCTAAACCACCACCAGAAATATCGACCTCTTCACTACCTACATGTTCGCGAAAAGCATCACTATCCCATGAAACAGCTGAAAAAGGAACATTTGCTAAAGTATATTTAGCAACACCTTTATTCAACATAATCTGTAAAGGCACATTTGTTAAATCTTTATCCGCAATATATGCTTTTGTTAACTGCGCTTTTATTTGATCGGCAGATTTTCTAACTTGCTGAACAGAACCAGTTAAATCTAATTTATATTCAAAAATTGTATTTGTTAAACTATTATCAGCGATACCACGTTTCATAATATCGAACTGATTGACGTTCGTCATATCAGCACGTGACGCTTCGTAGTTGTTCATATTACCGTCACTAACTACAACCGATTTATTTGTTGTATTGACAGTAATTTCACCTTCAAGGCCTGTTGTAAAACCATCGAATTCAGCTGCTGTACCTCTACGTCGCTGTATTGCTTTTACGTCAGTATCACTCATGTTAAACCCTTAAACTAAAATATAATAGTAAAGAACAAAATTTCAAAAGACTATTTCTTTTGAACGGTTTCTTTTTTCTTTTCTGCAATTTCTTCAGAATATGTACGCCCATGTGAAATCATATCTAAATGACACTGTTTACATAAAGCAATATGCGACCGTGTAACTTTCCACCCACGTGCCTTCATAACTTCAAGAATGTCTCTTTTAGGGACCCATGAACCTGTAACACGTATTGGCTCTGAATATTCGCCACAAGCAGAACACTTAAAAGACACATATAGATCAGCCATTTAAACACCTATTAGAAAACTAAACGAACAACACAATTAACAAGCTTTTCTTCATTATTTAAATTGTCTTCTAAAGCTTTTCCTATAATTTTTGCATTTAAAATCTTTTTAGAAGATGCAATTGCGACACCTTCTTTATTGTCACCAATAACAGAAGAATAATAAATATAATCATGCTTTTTAACACAACCAACAACCTTAACAGGAACTTGACCTACTAATGCTACAGGGTAACAAAATTCATTGTTATTCAAGCTATTCAAAACAACACCAGGTTTCGTAGAAATTACTGCTTCTGCTTCTTCTTCACTTCTTGCAATAGTAATGTCCTTTTCACCACCAAACTTTACAAGAGTACCAGGTTCAAGCTTCATATCTGATTCATACATTTCCGCCAAATCAGCCCAATATGTATACGATGCTGCGCCACGAAATAAGCCAGCTTGAATATTTTTACTAAAATAAACAGTATTAGCATGTGGAAAGCCAGATACAGCAGATCTATCTGTAATTTTTACAACAGATAATTTATCTAAAGTATTCTGAATAAAGTGATTTTTAACATTTGCTGATTCAGAAACAACACTGTTTCCTGATTTTGTAGCATCAATTACTAAATATTCACCAGATGAATATGTATTGTTTTTGTTGCTATTAATTGCACTGTCAGGCCAGCTAACAACACCAATAGCACGGTTATTCATATACAAGCTAGTAATATTTTTGTTGTTACTATTTTGTGCTACTACACCACCGGTAAAACTTCCTGTTGTGTTAGCCTTTAAACTAATAGTTGGATTTTTTGTAAATACCTGTAAACTATCACTAAAAGCAGCAGACCCATCAGCTGTAAACACCTTTTTGCCACTAATCGTTTCAGTTCCAACAAAATGAACAAATTTATTAGAAGCACCATCTTCAAATTCACTACGAAGCTTTTTCATATCAGCTTTAACGCAGTTTACATCAAATGAATTACTACCGGAAGCAGATGTTACCTGAACAAAATAATCTAGATCACCATTGCTATTAATTTTAAAAAATGCAATTTTGGCAGCTTTTACTTCATATGCTTGTGATACAGTTGTTTCATATACTAAACCAGTTAAAGTATTGAAAATAAAGTATACTTCTGAAGAAGTTTTTGGTTGTTCAATTGTATTTAAATCTTTATCATTAACTGTTTTAACACAATCAGCAGGTACTGTAATTAGATAAAAACGTTCGTCTTCATCTTCTTTTCCGAACTCAACACCACTAACTGCTAAAGTAACATACTCACCAGCATTCGTAACAATATTAGATTCATAAGGTTTTTCTAACGAATATCTTTCATTTCGATAAAAACCATCTGATTCTAAACCATTTGTTAAAGCTACAACCCTATCTTTTTCCAAACAAACAAGATAAGTATTTCCAGTACGTTTATAATATGCAAAACGCTTAAACTCCGCATCAGTAACAGATGCATCAAGTTCAGGCGCTTCATATAAACCACCCATACCTAAACGAGTTGTACTTTCATTTTTAGGAAGTATATATGCAAAATCTTCTGAATTTTTATTTGTCTTAAATGCAATAGCAGACAATCCTGTTTTATCATAGTTGTTTACTATATATGCATTAAAATAATCATTTAAATAATCTGAATGTTCATTATCAACAGTAGGTAATGAATAATTTTCTGTAGGGGCTACTAAAACATTCTCAATTAATGCTGAATTTGAAATTCTAAAGTTCAGATAAAAAGAAACCATATTGCCAACAGTATTTGAACTATCAGCATACTTTACAAATTCTGACCCCAAACTTCCAACTGCGAATAGAAAAGGCGTATTTAATGCTTCGCCACGTTCATTGTATCCTTGCAAATACAAACCAATACTTCCGCAAATCATACCGGAACTTGAAGTTCCACCAATAGAAGTATCTAGTGATACACGAAACTGTACAGTATTTGAATCTAACTGTACTTTTCTAACCATCGAGTTTATATTTTCTTGCTTTGAAATTGTATAGACAACATTGGCGGCTTCCATACTCTTCCAAGTCATTGCTTCTGTCATATCTAAATTAGCACGTGAGCAAATTTCAATACGTGCTAATTTAAAAATATAGGCATTAACAGTATTTTGTAATAAGGTAGATTCACCATCATTAGTTACAATTGAAGAATATGTATCCGCCATTTTATTAACCTAAAAACAAAAACCCACTTTAGTAAAGAACATACCAAGTGGGTTTAAGTTTGAATCCAAATTCGGAACATCAAGGAATCATATCAGCTGACAAATAATCATCATCTAAAACAGGACAATCTATCACATAAACATTTTTCGAAGTATCACTTGAAATTGTTACAACTTTTGATACAACTTTTGTGTTTTGCCATTCACCGCCAGCGATAATCTCCACTGTTTGACCTAACAGCCAAATATCATCATAGGTATTGGACACTCCATTCAAATAAATCGGTTGTTTGTTGTCATTTATTCCATTTACTCTTGTTGTTACCTTTAAACGATACTTTCTTAAAGTCAAATCAAGATAATATGTTGAATCTACTAAAGCTTCTGTTCTAACTGTCTGGTTTTCAGTTGCTGCAATATATCTATCACCTACAGCAAACATAACCAAAGATTCACCATATTTTGAAACTATTGTTGAACCATCATCATATAAAATACCATTAACATTTACCTTGCATTCAGACGAAGGCGCGAAAACTGTCGTCTTTACGTCAACAAGTTTTAAGCTTAAAGTTTCTTCTATAGTTGCATTTTCATTGTTAAACATAGAAATGTCTAACACCAAATGTTTTGAATCTGATTTGCATCCCTTTTGTTCAGCATAAACATCTAAATCAACAGTATGGCCATCAACCATCTTAAATGGTAAAACAGTGCCAGAATCTACCTTTTTACCAGCAACATAGAGTGACAATTTATCAGACGTTCTTTTGTTTTCAGTTTCTACATTAATTTTTACAAAACAATCTTTTGTAAATTCTTTAAATTCAACAGGCAAACTATTTTCAGCAAAAGTTAAGTCCGTACTGATAGTATCACGATCATCTGTTTCTATAGTAACAGGAATTACAGTACCGTTTTCAGCAAACAATACATCACCTTGCTTAATGTCAAATATTTCTCCAGGTCTAATAAAATCAAGATTATTAACCAAAATTGCATATTTGGTTAACCCACCTTTATTTGTTGTATAGACCATATATTGCCAAATAACACCATTTTCGTCTTCAACAGGAACAATATACTTAAGCTTTTTAACATCTTCCAAGCGACCAATACTGCCATTTCTGACACAGTAAATATTTTCGGTCTGACTTTTATTCATAGATGTAACTTTTGACGTTGAATTCTTAAGTTCGACAGACAACATCCCTAATTCTTTAGTAGACCTAAAGAACAAGTTGCCTACATGCATTGACGCAGCAGCTACACCTAAATACAAGTCATTAAACTCAATAACATTGCAAATATTTTCTAAAACCCAAGGTGTTGATGCAAGCTCATAGAATTGATATCTAGCTTCAGCCTCAAAATCTTTTGCGTCAACCATTGAATTCGAGCTAACATTAAACCGGACATGATTTGTTGGGTAATAACCTTCAGGTGGATCAAAATTACGATAATACACCCATTCAGATTCTTTTGTTTGTGTAATCAAACCATAATCATATGCAACACGAGTTGTTAACGCATGCTGGAATGTCGAACATTTCAAAAAGGTATTATTATTGATTACTTCTTCGTCAATATTTTTATAATAAACGGAAATAAAATCACCTTTTCTTAAATTTTGTGAATGTTTTCCATCCCCGAAAATAACATACAAAAACACACCGTTACTTGTTTTTGCACGTCTAATTTCAGCAACACGATCCAAAGGACCATAATCTGATTTATTATTAACAAGCTTCCACTGAATACCATTAACAAACACAGCTAAAGAAGAAGTATCAATACTTTCAGGATTTGTAAACTTTTCAAATCTATAACCAGTTACAGGAATAACGTCTTCAACTGAAGTATCTTCTACCCACGTATCAACATAAACTTTTTTATAACCAATTTTATGTTCAGATTTATGTAGTTCAGTATATAATTTTTCATATGGCAAAAATTTATTCATCAACGGGAAATCTAAAGTTTCGTAACTAACAACCACTTTAGCACCTTTTGATAGCTTTACACCTTTTATACCATCACCAAACTGTAAATAATTTCTACCAGCCGTGTCTGTTGTCAACAATACAACATACGACTCTTCATTATATTTATCGAAACCATCAAAAATAACATCAAACTCATCACCGTCAACTTTTACGACCAATGAGATTGTATTTAACAAATCTTGATGTTTAAGATAAAACCTTTCTTCAGAACTTCCAGCAGCAATAAAATTATCAATATAAGATTTCCCAGCTTCAGAAGTTTTACCACCTCTTGAAAATTCACCGACAACTACAACATTTATTTCAATCCATGCTCCATCTTTGAATTGGTAATGTTTTAAATTACTTGAATCGTAATAAATTTCATTATTGAAATATGGAATAAAAATTTCTGAATTACCAGGTGTCCCATAAACCGTATAAACTGTATACCCATCTTTTGATTTAGTGTCTAATAAATGCACTAAATATTTTACAATACCGTTTTCTTCAACTCTGGTTGTTTCATAAACTTCATTCAAATCTGAAAAATAACGATCTATTCTTGACCAACCTGAAGCAATGTCATAAGTATAGTAATAATTGTAAACTATTAAATCTGTATTTTCTTCAGAAACAGAATCATATGCTGTAACACGCGTATATTGTTTTGTATATTTTGATTGTTCTGTTGTTCCAAAATATTGTTTCGGGCAAACCTGAACGATACCTAAAAAAGTATCAACTGACGTAACAATATATTCACTACGTACATAATCTTTATATGTATATGCTGAATCACCAACCATTGGGTTTGCGTTCAACAAAAACATTAAGTCATTTCCGTTTGAATATTCGTGACAAACATCTACTTCATATGTTTGTCTTTTTACTAATGAATAGTAAACACCATCCACCTTGCATAAAGGCCTTCCAGTCACATTTCTTGAAGGACTAACTGAATATGTTACGGAACCTATTGTTATTCGATTGTTTTTAGAATCAACCTTCTCAACAACACCTAAAACAACACTAGCATCTGCTATTTTATAAACAACCGAACCTACAACAGGGTTTGCTTCAAGCGTATATACAACCTGTAGTTTCTGATCTTTATTATAAAACGCATGAAATGTATTGCTAATTTTATTAATATCTTCTAAAGTGTCAGCTTTTGGTAACGTCAAAAAATCACCAATAAAAATACTTCTAAACCAAGCATCTTTAACCGCATATTTAATATCAGAATAACCAACAGAATCTTTTACAATTTCACCTGATTCATCTACAGTAAATTCATATTTATCTAGACCAGCAGCAAAATTATCATATACAAACCATTCATTATTAAATTTCCACAATGCATGATTTGTAGCAACTGGTTGAATTCCTGTATTTGTATAATAACCTTTAGGAATATAATTTAATGTTACGTTGTTAATATCTTTTTCTTCACTTGAACTATTAAAGAATGCTAGATAGTTATCACCAGATGCTTCTTTAATACTTAAGCGTTGTGATTTTTGTAACTCAACACGTCTATCTTTTACAAAATTTTCATTATCTATTACTTGATAAGTATAAGATAAACCTGTTTGTGTTTTTGCTTTTGAAATTGGGTCTGAAACAGGATCAGATGTCATTGCAAATACAAAATCATCAACAAACGAACATGTTCTGTACTCTTGCAATACAGTGATTGAAAAATCTTCTAAAGCTACATTTACCTTTGCTAAAGGTACTGAAACTGAAACTTCTAAATCGTCAACAAAATTGATTGAATTATATGTTTCATTATAATAATAACTAACATTTGTTTCAACAAAATCTTCTTGAACGCCTGTTGGAATATTCTCAACCAAATCAAGACTTTGAAAACCATGGTCGTCTTTAACTATTAAAAAATAATCTCCTGGACCATAATCTTCACTATTCAAATCTAATTTATCCGACGTTGAATTCCACTTCATTGAACCTTCAGTGCCGGTATAATGATTCGGATAAAAAGCTCTACTGCCGTAATTTAATGTTAATTTTGTACCATCAGTAACTATTTTAAATGGCTGCTTTAAATCTAAACAATCACCATAATCATCCGTTGAAACAGCAGTTGCTGCAATAAAACGATAGTCAATGAATTGTGCAAGCTGTTTTCTCTCATATGTTGCACCTAACTCATCAGGTGTAGCAAAATGTATGTAGTCATTAGTCCATAAAGCTTCATCAAGATTAATAACACGATCGTTAATATACCCCAAAAAGTTTATTGACTTCTTTGTTCCGCAACGTTTGTAAAAATTGATAACTTCACGAACAGCGCGTCTTTTGTTCAATTCAGAAACATTTGACATATCAAGACGCATGCCAAGCATGTCTAATGTTGGAATCAATAGATCGGGTTCAACTTCATTAACATTTCTAATATTTGTTAAACGTCGCAAACCATCTTGATAATAGTCAATGAAGAACATTTGAAATGTTCCCAAAATTTCCGGAAACGCCACAGTACTCCGTGTTCTACCATCAAGGTATGAAACTATATTTTTTGAATATGCTGGTGAAATATACCATTCGGATGAATCGAACTCTTTTCGACCAAAATCGGAAATAATCTTAACCGCAACATAAGATTTTTCCATATTTGTATCTTGAATTTCAGCTTCACCTGTATATGACACACCATTGTAAATACAAGAAGCATGCAACCTGCTACCATTGGTTACACCTGTAATATTTGACCATGGAACACCATTAGCAATCACTTCGCCAGTATTGCCAATAGAATATTCAAACAACTGTGCTACACCAGCACCTTCTACCGTAGAATAACTTAAATAATTACCTAAAAGATCAGGCCCTTGAAATCTTGTTTGGCCTGTTTTTGGTGCATATTCAAAATGCTCAAAATCTTCAGAAAAATAAAATATAGAAACTTTATCTGCTTCATTCAAATTTCTTTTAATGACTAAAGCACCTTGAGTGTTGCTGTTTCCAGTTGTAAATTCTCCGCCAGGAAACGATAATTCACTATACGGAATAATTTTATCGTTAACTAAAACAATAGTCTTTCCTTTTGATAATTTTGGCGTAACTGCAGAATAAAAATTCTTTCCGTTTTGCGACATAACGATCGTTGCTTTATTAGATGTATATTCCATAAAGTAACTATTGAATCTTTCTTCTTTTGCTTCAGGGTCATTTGTTATAAACTTAACGACATCACCTTCTGACCATGATACATAATCTTTCAATTCAGATGTACCTGGTTTTCTTTCACCTTTAATATGAAATCTGATTGAATGATCTGTTGCCGTATAACATGTTGGTTTTACGTAACTTCCATTAAGAAATACTGCAACATTATTCGTTGTAATCTTAAAAGGCTTTAAATTTACATCACTACCTGCAATATACCCATCATTTCTTAATACATATTTTCTGACAATATAATATTTCGATAGTGCAAATAACGTTAACAGTTGGCCTTCAATTGTTAATGCATTTAATGTAAAAGACGTACCATCATTAAAATTACAAATAGAATCATCTTGCCAAACAGAATCTTTAAATAAAATAAAATCGAGTGTTTGACTTGTAATGTTCAGATTATATTCTGAAGTAACGTCCCAATTTAATGAATGCATATCAATTTCCTAATCTAGCAGCAGACTCGTATTCAATATTCAACTTTGACAAATACAAAATTTCATCAACATTGGCTTCTATATCGTCAACTGGCAAATTCTTTATACAATAAACAACACCTTCAACATTCATAATTGTTGAATATAATGTTGAAACCCTTAAGCTTTGACCAATACGTCCTTGCGTTACAGCAAACATACTGGTAATAGCTTCTTCAACATTTGATTTTAACGTTGATACATCAGTTGAATTGCTATAAATAACTTTAACGTCGATATCGACACGTTTCAGTTTCAAATCTTTATATTCAACTTCTGTCGTGAAATGATTAATTTTCTTTAAGAATGCATAATCTCGAAGCTTCTGATAATCAGATAACTTTTCACCAATTGTTGTAACATAAATTACTTCATCAGCAGCTGGAGCTGATTTAAATTTAACAATTGCATTACCATCTTCATAATTTACTAAAGACGATTTTGATTTTGTTATTAGTGCAATTTTTCCAATTTTAACAGATTGTTCATCAGATGCACCAAAACGATCGAGAATAATCAAACGATATAATTTGAACAAATTCTGTTTTTTGGATGTTACTGGTGCACCATCCTTAATATAAGTAAACGTCTTTTCGTTTGCTGAAGTATCAAGACCCACCCAATCAGACCATGCAGAGACACCAGGTTCAGACAAACTAACAGCTTCAGTTAAGTGTTCCCATCTCGTATCATGCATTAACTCTTTAAAGTCCCATGCAATGTTTTCATTACTAGATTCGAAGTTTTCAAGTGGTAAATCTACAAGGTCTGTCCCATCTTCACCACCTCGCCAACCTAAAACAATAATTTTAGATGGGAAACAACGATCTTCCGCCGTTGAAAATGACGATGAAAAGAATCTGATACCAGCAATTGAAATTGGGCTATCAAAAGAAAAATCGATAATAATTGGATGTGAAGATGTAGGCGCTTGCGAAGATTGATAATATGTATTTGCATTCGACATTGATTCATCTTCAACACTATCTTTCTGAATCAATACATTACTAATATCACGTTCAATAAACTTCACTGTAACAATCTTGACACCAACATTTTCCAATGTTTCGTATTCAACACCATCTTCAGTAAAAGTTTGGATTTCACCTTTTACATAAATTGATGAATCTTTATTAAATGCTTGGTCTTCAACAAACTCAACATCTGATAATGTCGTTCCGTCTTTATTCAAGAATTCGAAGACATAAAATTTCCCATCAAATTCTTTTTCTAATTTATTTCCACCTAACCAACAATGAGGTGTACCGGATTCGTCAAATTTGCAACTTAAGAATGTTTCAAAAGTTTTCGTAATCTGTAATGAACTATCCAATGAATCAGTAGCAGGATCATCCCATGAAACAGTAATTGTTGTATTTGAGAAATTACCACCTGAAGATGTTGCTACATCAAATTCAGTTGTAACAATTTCAGTCTTATCATAAACAATACTTGTTCCTGTAATATACTGAATTGACAATACTTTTAATCTTGCATTTGAAACAGTTTTTACAACACTTCCATTTTTTGCTGTAACAACAACACCAATTTCCGACGTTGAATAACCGAACTCTTGACCAACACCTTTAAACTCAACATCTGTCAAAATACGTTTATCATTATAATCAAAAGTAAAAGTATATGTTGTTTTGTCAATTTCTTTAGTAAATGTTCTTGTGCCTAATTTACAATGTTTTTCATTATTACTATCAATGACACATTTCATTCCTTGCTGAAAATCAATGTTCAGATTTGTGTCACCAATACTACCTTGCATATTGAACTGAACAGTACATGTTGTATCAGTAGATACTGTTTCACCTGACGCTGTATCATCATCTTCAACTGTTACAATCTTTCCTAAACTTTTCTGAATTGTATAATCAGAAGCTTCAGAAAACATATAACCCATACCATTATAATCACGGAACGTTTCCGTATCACTCTTAACTTCCACTGAACCAGGGAACATTACAATAGAAGAAACGTTCTTCGTAAACTCTTTTGTTACACCGTCACCGGTTGTAAATACAACAGTGTTTACAGAAAAATCGTTTGTAATCGCCGTATAATATACACGATTCATCATTGAATTGTCTGCATAACCTTCTTTTTTCGCTTGTTCATATTCTCCCCAAAAGTTACAATCCTTATAGTTGCAATTGTAAATCATTTGGCCAATATAATCCGAACGTTTTACAGCCCTGTTATTTGAAGCGAATAGACGAGGTGACACATATTTTAAGGAAGAAGCTGACAATCTGTTTGAACCATCTGTAGCAGCTCCAATTTTAGCTCCAGACACCTGTAAAATTTCAGGTGCTTCAATGTTTTCTGATAGCAAGTTATCATTTATTGACAAATCTTGTGCGCCTGTAAAATTACCAGCAGCACCGACTGTAGTTGCGTACAATATTTGAACAATTGATCCTGCTGGCGGCAATGCACCATAAATACCATTACCAAACTGAATATAGCATGTGCCGTCAACATTTGTTCTTAACAAAACAACTTGAACACTATCGGTTGAGTTTTCTTCACCAACAGTATAATCCATAATTGTTTCATAATCAGTTTTCCACTCAACACCATTTACTAAAACTGTAACATAACTGATATCGACAGTGAAACTATCACCAAACAGAAACTTTTCATTCATCGCACCAGTTGTTGTATATTCTTTTTGCTTAATTTCACCTTGATACAAAGTCGTTTCAATTTGCGTGTAACTACTTGGAAAAGTTAACGTTTCACGGTTGTAAAATGGCAAATTATTAATAGTAAAACTGGTATGCTGTGGAATTGTAAAAGCTGGTAAATTTGGTGTCGAAGTAAAAGGCTGTCGTTCAAGAATTACATCAACTTTTGAACCAGTGTTGCCACGAATAATAACTCCCAACATTTCAGCAATTGAAAATATTGAATATTCTGAAAAAGCTGTCTTTAAAAACGAATTTGTAATCGCTGTCTGTAAACGATACATTAACATTGCAGCATAACCGGACAAACATTCAACAAAAATGTTTGCTGTCGAACCAGGGTATAAAGACCTGAACGTATCAGAATCTTCTAATAGGATTTCAGTTAATGCTGCTTTAAAAGTATCATAGTCAATTACTAAATTATTCTTTAATTCCATTACGACACCTGCTCAAGTACAGCGCTTAACTTCAACGCTTGATTCGTGCTTTTTTCTATAACGTGCAATGTTACAATATAGCAATGATTGGCGTAATCTGCTTCAACATCTACATCATATGGTCCCATTTCAATACGAGGCTCTAATTCAGGGATATTCGTATACAAAACGGTTTTTATGCTAGAAACTGTCGTTTCGTTCATTGGTTCAAATAATAAAGGTTGTAACAAACTGCCAAAACCTCTATTAAAGAATCTTGACCCCATATCTGTATAAAGAAGGTTAAGCAAGGATTCTCTAATAGCCGCATAACCAGATACACAGGCAGGGCCCTGCTCCCCGCCTGTTACATAATTCAGATTAAAATCACGATATTGATTTTGAACTTCGCCAGCCATTTTTCACCGCCATCTTCATTTCATAAAGAACAAAAAACAAGAATAGTGAAAAATGAAACCAATTTGTTTTTTTATCAACCAGTGATTTCGCTTAACTCGAATTCATTTGTAATTAAACAATCAGTAGTTAGAATCAACCCTGCAACTGCTGCTGCATCTTGCAAAGCTGTTGTAACAACTTTTGTTGGATCTACAATACCAGATTGCAACAAATTCATAAATGTTTCTGTATATGCATTAAAACCGTAATTGATATCTTTCTTTTTTAGAATTTCAGAAATAACATCTTCTACTTCTAAACCAGCATTTTTAAGCAATTGCGTAATAGGTGCACGTAAAGATTTACGAACAATAGAAACACCCAAATTTACTTCTTCATTGTCAAATTTCAACTCTTTTAGCTTTACACTTGCACGCAATAATGCTGTACCACCGCCAGGCAACATTCCGCCTTTCATTGCAGCCCGAACGGCACATAATGCATCATCAGCTCTATCCATCTTCTCTTGAGCTGCAATTTCTGATGAACTGCCAATCTTAATTGTAGCAACCCCTGAAGACATTGCAGCAATCCTACTTTTTAAAATCTCATTCAAATGTAAATCATCAGATAATTCAATTGTATGTTGCATTTCAGCGCAAGCCTCTTTTATGGCTTCTGCTTGCGTGTCAACACCTCGAACAATAGTTGATACTTTATCTGAACGAACATGTGCTAAAACACCTAAATCTGCTTCAGAAATTGTTTCCAATAAACGTCCTTGACTTTCAATGATTGGCGTTGCACCTGACATTAAAGCCAAATCTTCCAAAACTTCTTCTTTTCTGCTACCAACAAAAGGATTTTTAACACATAAAATTTGTGTGCCACGCGCTTTATTAGCAATCAACATCTGTAGTACACTATCAGACACGTCGTCGCAAACAATCATTAAAGGACATTTATTTGTATTACAATATGACAACAATTTAATAATGTAATTTATTGAATTGATTTTTCTATCAACAAGCAACAATCTTGCATTATCAAGTTCGCAACAAGAATTCACACTATCATTAATAAATGCTTTAGATAAAAAGCCTTTTTCTAAACGCATTCCTTTTGTTATATCTATACCAGAATCAATAGTTTTCGAATGCGTCAATACAATTGAGCCGTCTTTACCAACTTCTTCAACAGCTTTACGCAACAAACCACTAATTTCAATATCTCCATTAGATGACACCAATGCAATATTTTCTAATTCATCTAAATTATCAACAGGTGATGCAATACTTTCAAGATACTTTACAACAAACTCAACAGCTTTATCAATGCCACGCTTGATATTATTTGGATTATTGTCACCGGAAACAAATTTGTGACCATCATTAACAATTGCTTGTGTTAAGATAGTGCATGTAGTCGTTCCATCTCCGGCATCTGCTGCTGCCTTTTCTGATGCTTCTCTAATCAAAGTTGCACCCAAATTCTTTTCACGATCGCTAAACCTAATTGATCGTGCTACTGATACGCCATCTTTTGTTACATGGGGCCCCATATCCTTTTCAATAACAACTGTGCGACCTTTAGGGCCTAATGTAACCTTAACAGCATTTGCAAGTTCATTCAACCCTGCAATCAACTGTTTTCTTGCTTCTTCACCAAAAGATAACTTTTTACCTAAATTCATTACTCAATTCCTAATACATCAGTTTCACGAATCAAAATTAATTGTTTATCATCAGAATAAACAATTTTACCAGCTGCACGAGGATAAATTACAACATCATCAACTTTACAAGTTAAAGGAATTAAAGTACCTTGCGACAACAAACCATTACCTACAGCAACAACCTTACCAAATACAGGCAAATCTGTATTCATTGAAGATGTTAACTCAATACCGTCACATGTGAAACTTTTGTTTGGAATTGGCTCGACAAGAATTTTGTCGTATAAAGGACGCATCATAGAATAATCTCCGAATAGAAAATTTTAGTAAATAAAGAACCCGTCAAATTTTAGTCAACTTGACGGGCTTGACTTAAATCTTCTTGAATTCTTGAGGTCTTGTTGGAACAAAACCATTTCGTTGAATCGAAGGCTCTTTAATAACTGTCGTCTTAATAATTTCTTTTTCAACAGGCTCTTCTACATCGACCTCTACATCTTTAGAATCAGGTGAAAACACATAACGTTTCTTCACCTCTGATTTCCCATATCTAATCTTTCTTTCTGTTTCACCAAACAATTCATTTCGTTTTCTTTCATCAATATATTCAGGAAAACGATGATATGAATTACGAAAAGATGATTTTGTCATAATACGAAATTTGATATCAGGATACATATCACGATACCACTCAAACTTTTCTTTTACTTTACTTTTGTCATCTGTTGAATAAACAACACGTTTATTACCTAATAAACCCCTATTGACGATAACCATCCATTCACGGACATTTTCAGTCAACATAACTTTTTCTAAATGTTCTTTAATCTGATCTAAAACTTCCATGACAATCACCGTTCAACAATCAACAAACTCATTGTATAAAAATACTCTTTGTTATCAAGGTTAAAACTTAACTTTCCATTCATTGAATACGTTTTATCAGTTTCACGTTTTGGTTCTGGAACTTTACCTTGAACAACATTATCTTCTGCTGACATCAATGAAATAAAACTATCTTTCCACTCTTTACATACATCTTCAGAAAAGCTTTCAATTCCAAAATCTTTAATAGAATCTTCTGCTCTAATCAACTTTTTCTGTGCTGAAACTACTGCACTTGCCAAAGCAAGCACAGCTTCTGCTGATTTACTTGCCTCACTTTTTAATTTTTCTATGCCTTCATCATACTTTATTTCTAGATTCCTTAACGCAGTTTTTTTCTTTGTATCAAGTGCCGAAATCTTTTTTTTCAAACTTGAAGATTGATTAATCTTCACCTCTTTTTTAACACCTGTTTCTGGATCTTTTTTAATAATAGTTTTCTCTGTTGTTGAATATTGCTGATTAAGATCTTCTACATCTTTATCATATCTCGAATTAATCTCTTCAACAAATGTCTCATATTTTTGTTTAAATAATTTGAATTGTTGTAATGTATCATTAAAAAAGTGACCTGAATGATTTGAATCTGTATCAAAGTCGTTCTGTTTAACTTTATTTAAAGAATCTCTTACTTCTTCTGCAATTGGGTTTACATCGACAATCTCTACATCAGAATTGTTGAATTTTTTTGTAGGAACATCGGGGCCATATAAAAATTTTAAATTTACAAACCTGCTATCAATTTCGTCTTTTATTTTTTCACATTCATCTTCAATCTTCTTAATACTTACAGAATCAATAACAGGTTTTAACTTTAACTTCCAATTAACGTTAAACTTTTTGACATAACCTGACTGTTCGATTTCATTATCTTTATCAAAATGATTGAAATCTGCTCCTTTTAACTGTTGTGCAATATAATATAACACATTTGCAGATTCACCTTTTGAATTTAAACTACTATTTCCTTTTTCTTTATCTGCTTTTTTAATATTTTTTGAATTAAAGTTAAAATCAATAATAAAATCAACCTTTTCATCGACATTAAATTCATCGTTGAATTTAACTTTATATGGTTCAGAATATATCTTTTTAGAAAAGTCATCAATAATACTATCAACAAGTTTTCTCTTTAACTGCACGCGTTCCGATTCATCTAAATCATCGAATAAACTTAATTCACGTTTGAAATAATTCTTAAAAATATCTTCTGCATTTAAACCACAAAATGAAAAACTATACTTATTCAAGAAATTCATTAAATCATTCTTTAGCGATTTAATTGAATAGTTTCTAATAACCTCAAGTGTTAATGCATTAAAAATCGAACCAACCTGTTTTAAATCAGATGCTACAAATGAAAAATCACAACTATTAGAATTAAATTTGACTACATATGAATCATTTGGATATGTACCAACATCAGTAATTGTCAAAGTACCATCTGAAAACATTTTATAAAGAAAATCACTGCTAGCAGCATATTTAAACGAAACACCACTATTTAACTGATAACCATTTAAAAAATCAGAAACAACAGAATAACTAAAACAACTTTTTTTTGGGTTATTAACTTCACCCAATTTTAAAAGCATTCTCTTATTTTTACTTTTATTAATACGCTGAATGAGTTCATCAACATTTACTTTTATTGCATCTTGCAATTCACTAAAAACAGATGCAACTATTGCAAAACAATATACTGCTACACGTACTTTATCTTCATATGAAAAACCAGTTAAAGTTTTTAAATTAGCGGCAGATCTATAGTTTTTTGATAAAGAATCATCACCTAAAAACTCTTTAGACAATACATGAATCGCACCTTTATAATTACCAAAAGAAGTAATCTTAAAGATATCTTCTAAAGATTTTGCACCATCTAAAACATTCTGTAATGCTTGAATTTGTTTTTCTTCATAACTTCTATTGTCTTCAACTAATGCGTTATGATCATTTAAAACATTTGAAAAATCTTCGTATTGCAAATTCATTAACTTAACCCCAAATTAAATTTTGTTTCTGATATTTTGGCGCTTCATCTTTAAGATAATTATCAATTTTATCTAACTGTCTTTCCAAAGCTGACACATCAATATCAAAATCAGATTTTAACTTTACAGAAGTTCTAGACGTAATTACTGATTCTAATAACCTCTTGCATACAAATTTTGAAACCAAATCAACATGACTAGGTTCAATCATATCCCAACAATGAAAACCCAAACCATGTTCCATCATCAATTGGCCAATTGTAACTGGACCTATAACATCAACACATTCTTCTGTTCGATTGATAATATACGACGGCTCACCCGTTGTTAAATCAGTTGTTGTTGTGTATGCTAATTGCTTCAACGGGAAATCTGTTCTTGAAAACAAATTACCACTACCTGAATATGCTGCAAGCGGGTTTACTAAAGGTGTACCTAATAGATAATTGTCAAATGAATACAAACCTTGATATGACATACCAATTGACACATCAGCACGCACTACACCAATATAATATGCATATTGCTGGATTCTTTTAGGTAACATACCTATAGGTTGAGAAAAAGGTATAGATAGGTTTAACCCATCCATACCTGATAGCGTATGAAATGTTCGTTGAATAAAAGGGCACAACCTATAATAATCCATCAACCCTACATATTCAGCATCTTCCTTGATCTCTTTTTCTTTTTCACAAAGAAGCATAATAGGATTGCCTAAAGCTAATCTAATTGTTCTCTCAACAAAATCTAGCATTGACGGCACATTGTCAGCCATGATAAATCTTTCTTAAAAACAATTAGATTGCTTTAGACGAACTTTTATTATTTTTTGCCTTTATCAATAGCTGCACAAATTTCAGCTTTTGAATACGGTTTTGCGCCAGGCGTCAATACATACGTCCCATCTTTACCTAACTTTAAAGAACCGTCTTCGTTCAATTTAACCATAGATAATGCTTTTTCATATGTTAAACCTAATGTTTCTTTACTTTCTTTTTCAACAAAAGATGCAAACACACCACTCGTATGTGCTTCTTCAACAACCGGTTCTTCAACATCTTCTTTAACAACAGTCTTGACATTCTGTTGCGCTTTTGCTTCAGCTAAAACTTTGTCTGTATCGACACCTAATTTGCGTAATTCAGACATCAGTTGCAAATCATATTCATTTGTGAAACTATCTTCACTTTCATCTTTATATGTTGCTGACGGATAATCTTCACCAATACCAGCAGGAACAGGTGCACCTGAATTATTACCACTCATTGATTCAGGAATATAAACGGGTTTATTCGCTTCTTTTGCCATTTCAGCTTGATGTCGCAATTCTTCAGGAGAAATAGGATCCATATCTTGTGGCCTACGAACAAGCAAACCCTTTTCTACAAACTTCTCATAAACATTTACAGGAAACTGCATTGGCAAACCAGGCCGTTTAATCTGAATACCATTAACAACAACTGATTTACCGTTTTTTGGAAAATAAACTACCATTTAGATTACCCCATTAGTTAAATTTTCGATAACTTTAGAACATTAAATCAATAAAGTAAAAATTACTGTTGACATTTGTTTGAGAATACTGTAGCATAAAACAATTAAAGGATCTGTTAAAATCATGAAGCAAACTAAACTTGAACAAACTATTGCAAATGCATCATTTACTATAATGCTAATTTACTTTATTGGCTCATTGTTATTTGCAACTATTTATTCAACAAGCTTTTTGCGTGAATCTTTTCAATCTTTTATAACGCTTTTTACTATTGTTTCTTTTAATGTTTATCTTGATAAAAAGAAATTTGCAATAAATGTTTTTGACCGCATATTTGAGATTTTATTTGTTTCATCTACAATTTGCATAGTTGTTTATTGCCATGAAGCATCGATTGCTACTACGATCATGCTAACTCTATTTATTGTTTCTATCTTTTTGAACATTTTAAGAAGAAACTGAATCTTGATCAATGAACTGCTGCCACGACAAATATTTTTCAATATCTTCTTTATTGACTTGTTTTTCCGATTCAATCTGCTGAAAACTTTTCAAAATTGATTCTTTATTTTCATCAACTTCTTTTGCTAAATCTTTTACGTCACGATATGGACATGCCTTAAAACTATAGTCATATGTCCTACAAATAGAATTTGTAAAAGACATTACTATAAAATTTTTCACAACATCAGACATTGACCAACCTAAAATAGACAACGCTGCTGCAAGCAATAAAGCATTCTTATGATTTTTAAAATAGTTACTTAAATTATCAAGCAAACCTTCGTCTAAAAAATCAGATATATGAAAAACATCTTCGAATCTTTCCAAACCTTCCGCTTCTAATTTTCCTTTTAAAAACTTTTCAATACTTTCTAAATTGTCTAACTTTAAATCTGATAAAGTTAAACTGGCTTCAAAAGATTCTTCCATATATTGCAAAAAACATTCACGAAAAGTTTGCATGACACCACCTTTTATTGTTTAAACTAAAGAACAATAATTTGCTATAGTTTTAAACAATACGTTAATGAACCTGAATCATAAATCTTTCTAAACCCATTATTGAACATATTTTCAGATTCTGACAAACTTTCATCAAACGTTTCTAAAATATCTTTTAACTTTCCCTTTTGAAATTTAATTCGACTATATAGAAGTTTTTCATTATTTCGAAAATAGAAATATGAAGGCTCAACTTTTGTTTTCTGCTTTTCAAAACCTAACAATTCATACAAATGACCATTCGACCAACGTCTGTTTGCATACGACACTAAAACTGTACTCTTATTCATCATCTTCTTGAAACAACTCAACAATTTTGATGCAGCAAAACGAACTTGCAAATCTTTTTTAGTGCAAAATCTCAACAACTCATAATTATATTTTTTAGAAAACCTCGGCTTTCCAAAGGTCATTAATGATACTAATCCATCTTTATAAAACAAACCTAAATTAATTTCTGATACACAATCACCTTGCAGATGATTTTCTTCAAGAAACTTTTTCTTTAATGTTTTATCCACACTTTTTACAATACAATTTCTTGCATAAATAAAATTATCTTGAATAATTGCATTTCTAATTACAGACTTCCAAATAGCTTGCTTATTTAAATCCAACCATTCATTCTCAAAAATGTGAAAAAGTTTAATCCCTAACTCTTCACACATATCAGTTTTGATTTTATGATAATCTTTCATCATAATTTCACCACGCAATGATCTATCATCTTCGACAGTCGATACTGAATGAAACATCAAACCATCAAACTCTATTGCCAACTTCAAATCTGGCAAATAAATATCTAACTCTAAAGGTGAAATCACTTTTCTTGTATCACAAATCACATCACCCGCATATATTGATTTAATAAATTCATAAATCTGATTTTGCATTTGATGTTTTTCATGTTTATTTGGAACAACAATATCATTTCGCCGTTTAAAAGCATCCATTGACGATCTGTTCACGTTAAAATAACTCAACGCTTCTTCTATTTTAAAATAACCATCTTCTATAAAATTCTTTTCAACGAAATCTTTATTATAGTTTTCACGGTGCTGAACTCCTGTTAAAGAAAATTTATCAACACCATACCTTTCACGCATTACATCTTTTGCTTTTTTCTGAAACTCTTTCAGCTTAAAAACATTATCAACACCGTATTTCTTTTTAACAGTTTCAACAGCTTTATTTTTAATTTCAACAGATTCAAAAGGCGACTCTACACCAAAACGATTCTTTAATGTTTCTTTTGCTTTCTCTTTATTTAAGTACCCACTATCATCATAGCGTTCAAGTTTTGTCTTTTTTATTTTTTCATTATTATTGCAAGTTCCATACAACTCAACTCTCTTTTGAACACCCTTTTCATATACTTTCCTACACTTCATTGCATTGTCAACACCAAAGCGTTTTAAAGTAGTTTCTTTTATTTTCTTAACAACCTGCTCACGTTTCTCTTTATCTTGCATTCTTTCTTTGTTCAATAACACAACTTTTTCTTTTACTTCATCTAAAGCAAAAGGCGTAGTTACACCATACTTCTCAAATGTCGCATTTCTCATTTTAGCGGCAATTAATGTGCTTGACTTCTTAAAACCAAACTTATTAGAAATTTTAGCATTTGGTTTTCTCCTGTTTTTATTTAATGCTGTGCCAGGCTTTGATTGCAAATAAATATCAATCTCTTCAAAAGACAAATTTACTTCTAAATAAAGATATCCAAACTCTTCTTTTGTAATATACTCATCACCAATTAAAGGATATTTAGAATAATCCCTTCTTAAACGAGAAACATCAATATCTTTAATACTATACATTAAAAAACACCTCTTATAAAATATGATTATATTGTATCATAAATATAATAAATGTCAACAAAAATGTGAATTTATTTTAGATTTAAAAGATATTTTTGATAACCACAACCAAAAACTTCAACAAAACCTTCTTCTATTAATTCTTTCTTTTTGTCACTATCTCCAATAGTGAATTGTTGCTTCTTTTTAGATAAATGACACACTGGAATAACTTCACCAACTGCACGAAAACCTAAAACTTCATAAACAGCCCCTTTGAATTTTGACAAATCACAATATGAAACCACTGATTCAGGTTTAAATTTATTTTTGAAATAACTAAACAACTTACTCAAGCCACCAACGGCTCTAAACCCATATATACTACAAAAATGCAATAACTCATATTGAACAGAATCATTATTTCTTGGTCTACCAAAAACCATAACTTGCAACAATTTATCTTGATAAAACAACCCTAAACAAATGTCTTCTTTTGTCATTTTATTGGTTAAACTATAGTTATTTAAAAATTCTAAACAACTTTCAAAATCAACCACCCTAACTTCACAGTTTCTAGCATGAATTCTTTTGCACTTTTCAAATAAACCTAAAACTTTCTTTTCATCATCCCAATCAAAAATGTGAATGCACCTATAACCAAACTTTCTTGCAACTTCAGATTTTCTTAAATGATAATCTGATGACCGTACTGAACCAAAAGGATTTCTTGTTGAATTATGTGTAAAAGATGGATCAATTTCAATTAAGATTTTTTCTTTTTCCAAACACACATCATATGAAAAATTCTCAAGCTTTACTGAATCTAAACCAACTTCATACCCTAACTTTTTCAACTTTTCAGCAAACATCACATTTCTTTTCGAAATCGTCTTTTTATTTGCCTGTCTGCATTTATCAGTTAAACAAAAATACGGCACATTAAATTTTTCAATAATCTGTTTCTGAATTTCAGCTGCAATCTTTTCATTCGCAAAACCTATTTCACCACCAAACTTTTCTGTTAAACCACGCTGCATATTTTCAGTAACAACTTCTTCAAAACTCTTCCCTGTTTTGCTTTCTACAGTTTGTTTTATCTTTTCAAAAATAATTGGATTAGACCCATTTAAAGGCCCACCAAACGTTTTTTCTGCTTTCTTTCTAATTATATCTGATGCTAAACCAACGCCACCATAAAACTCTTTCTGTCTATTTCTGATATCACTATTAGCTATAGGGTAATCTACACCATATCGTTCATTTGACAACTTAATCAACTTTTCTTTTGTTTTAGGCAATTGTAAATTGTGAACACCTTGATGATTCTTTATATTCGTTTCTTTTATCCTTAACTTAACTTCTTCCATCTGGCATGCTAAAATTCCATTATGATTGTTTCTATTGTTTTCTATATTCTTTCTTTTAAACTCTTCCACTTGCATTGGTGATTCTACACCATACTTTCTAAAGAAGTTTTCTTTACGTTTCTGTTGAACTTCTGGATTGTCATATGGACTACTATATCCAGTTTTCTCCTTATATTTATTCATCAATAAAGTTTTACCTGATAACGAATATCGACAATCTCTTGAACAAAAAACATGCTCATCACAACGTTGTCTGTTGAATCTAAACACACCATTGAATTTATGACAAACAGGACATTCTAATTTGTTCAGCAACTCATCTATTGAATGATCTTTTAGATAAATTAAACAGGCACCTAAATCACAAGGTTTTGAAAAATAATTTGGTAACTTTTCTTGAACAACTTTAAAAAGCTTTTTATTCTGGCTAACACTTCCAAACTGAAACTCTTTTCCATTATTACTTTCTAAAACAAATCCAGAAAAATCATATTCAGTGAAAAATTTTCTTAATTCTTCTTGCCAATTACTATTCAAAATAAAATTCCTTAAAACAAATTAATTAAATTAATTTTATCACAAACAAAAGAAAAGCGGAAGCAATTTCTTGCTTCCGCTTCCTTTATAACACTTAATTAAATTAAGCGTTGTAGCCTTTAACTTTACCAGAAACGAGGTATTCAGGACGGTTTGTCAACATATCGTACAAACTCATCAGACCACGTTTATTCTGTAAGTTGGGGGCTTCGAACAATGGGGTGAAATACAAAGGAATCCATTCCGCCAACACTGTCGCGCTATCACCAGCCTGGAAGCCACGGAATCCGATAACGAAATCGTCAGCTTTCAGAGTACGGGAAATAGGAACGCAGATAACGGGAACGGTACCGTTGCGGATAGCACCCATCTTGTAAGGACCAACTGTCGCATTTGTCGCTTCAGGAGCCGCTTCGAAACCTTCAACCAAACGGAAGCAGTTCGCAGCATTCGCACCAGCAACGATGAAGGAAACGCCACCACGGCCAGCAACAGTCTGAATCTTCGTCTGGGCTTCGTTGACCTTCAGTTCGATATCAGCGAAACGATCGCGTTTGTTACGATAGTTGACTGTAGAGTCAGCCAGGTCGAAGTCGAGAGTATCCAGGTGTGTAGCAGCAGCAACCAACATGTTGACTAGAGCAACGTCACGTTCCTGTTTGATCGCACCAGCAGCAATGTTCGTCAGAACTTCATTGACATCAACGTCAAGATGCGCTGAAGCAACCAATGTAGCCTGGGCGGAAACAGTGTAACGCAGAGGATGCGCACGAGCGGTAACAGGAACAGCCTGAATGTCGAAGTTAACTTCATTGATCAGCGCAGGATCTTCTTCAGAATCCATATAAGCGTCAATCATGATGTTCTTGCCAGCCGCAGGAGCCGCAGAGAATTCAACCGTGATGTCACCAGCGTCATAATCGACTGTACCGGTAATAACATGACCTTCACGATCTTTACCAACCATGTTACCATGAGCATCGTCACGAGCAACCGCAACACCAGCCAGTTTCAGGGTAACAGAACCACGACGCATAGGACCACCAGCAGCTGTCAGACCAGAAACCGCGAATTCGGTCGTTGTACCATCGGTTTCACCACCGTTCGCAGAAGCTGTACGATATTCAGAGGCATAGGTGCCATCCGTCTGATTGACCCACATTTCCTGACCAGCTGTAACGCCAGCAGCATCTGAACCATAGCGAGGACGCAGAACGAAGATTTCACCAGTTGAACGATCCATGACCTGAATATCAGTAATCAGGTGCGCAATCATGTTTGGATAGAACACCCCTACGATGTCCAAAACGCGCGGGGTTAACATAGCCATGGGTCCTAACATTGAAGTAAAGGTAGCTTCAGTGTAATATTCTTTCTGGCGTTCCATCAAATTGGACAGATTGGACATAACCTGCGCTGTAACGCTAGCTTTTTTCGCTTCGGCAGCATCGGCGGATTCCATCATCGCTTCCAATTTAGAGAAACGGCCTTTCCAATCGGCATGTTCAGCTAGAGCACGTTTACCACGAGCAACTGTCTGACTTTCTGTTAGAGCCGCTTTTTCGGCAACAGATTCATTTAAAGTTTGGAAAAAACCCATTATAATTCTCCTAATCAAGGTTTTATTAAACGATTTAATACCCTATACAAATAAGCATAGAGAAGTGATAGAAATGTTAACCGAATAACGCCGCGAATAGGAAAATTGACTGATAGACTTAACTATCTGAAATTTAAGAACAAGTAATTAAGTACAAAAAATATAAAAAAGTTAAAAAAGTTATTTTCAATAAAAATAAAGCGATCAACAACCACGTCAATCGCTTTATTTATTAATGATCACAAGAATATTAAAGAATTATTTTTTATTCCAAATTAATCTTCTTTTTCCTGCATCATAACATTTTAATGCAAAAGTTTTCATCTTTTTTTGATAATCTGCAGTATTTTCATCACTTTCTTTAAACTGTCTCCATGCTGTCCATTTGTCTACACGGACATCATTAATAACCCAAAAGAAATCAGGTGCTAATTCTTTATCTAATACAAAACCATTTTTAAAGTTTACATCACCTTTAAATTTAGACAACTCAACAAAAGTAATAATTTTATTTGGATTGTGTTTTTCAATAAAATATTTGAATAATTTTTCAAACCCACCCATTACTTGATATTCACCAACAATGTAACGTTTCAAGTTCCAAAACTCATGTTTACTATCAAAAGACAACCCAATTGCTGAAACTAAAGTATCGCCATAAAACAAACCTAACTTAACAGCTGTTGTTGACGTTGCACCTAATAAATGATATTTATCAGCAAATTTATCAAGCTCCTCTATCGATAGATCTTTGATCACACATTGACTTGCTCGGATCTTTTCTCGTTTAACAAAAAGACTTTTGATAAAGAGTTTAATCTTTTCATTATCTTTTAACCACTCATGTTCCCAAATATGAATTAAACGAATTCCTTTTTTCTCACATTGTTTTGTTTTATCAATATGATAGAATTTATTTCTGCCAAAATTTTCACTATGCCAATAATCACCATTAAATTCAAAAGCTAGATTCATTTTAGGGATATAGACATCCAACTCTAAAGGTGAAATAACATCTCTAGTGTTTCTGATAATCTCACTATTCGTTAAAGAAGAAATAAAATTAAAGAATTCTGTTTCTAATGTATTATTCTTCTTTTCTTCATTTGGAATAACAATATTCAACTGTTGTTTGAATGAATCCATTGCAAACAGAGTTACATTAAAATAATCAGCAGCTTCTTTTAATTGAAACTTTTCTTCTTTAACAAAATTTTCTTCCAAATAATCTTTTGTTAAGTTGTATACATTTGTTGCTTCATTAAGCATACGAGTATTGCTACGTTTTTCTAAAGTACAAACATCTTTAGAAATATTTTCAACACCGTATTTTTTCAGCATTGTTTCTTTACTCTTTTCTTTTACAAAATCTAATTGAAAAGGATTACTAACACCGTACTTTTCAACAAACTCTGTATGCTTTGCTTTAGCATCAAACAATCTTCTTGCTTTTTCCCTATATTCATCAGTACGATGACCTTCAGCACATTTTTCGCGTACTTCTTCTGTTTGCAAGTGATATGTACCATTATGATTCTTTACATTTGAATCATATGTCTTTTGTTTAATTTCTTTATTTTGCAACGGCGTTTCAGCCCCGTAGTGTTCCTTGCATGTTTTTCTTCTTTTTTCTACGGACTGTTTTGAACATACGCCAAATTTAGTGCCGTAGCGTTTCAGACTAGTGGCTTGAGCTTTTTCTTGCACACCTGGAAGATGAAATGTACTGGTTACTTCGTATCCAAATCTTTTAGATAAAGTCTTTTTTTGATTAGCTAAATTATTTTTAATTGAACATTTCTGACAACAGAATCTTGACGAATCATATGTCAGTTTATAACCTTCTTCACGAACACGAACATTATTTTCGTCATATTCATATTCTTTACCGCAAAATTCACAAATAGCTTTTTTCATAAAACACACCTTAAACTTTACTTTATGAAACAATATTACAATAAATAAAACATTATGTCAACATTAAATAATTATAGAAATACATATAAAACAAAAAAGAGGGGTAGAACTAACCACCCCTCTTTTATTAATCACAACCGAAGAATTAACGGTGACCGCGCAAACGGCGAGCAGTTGATTCTTTACGGCGAGTTCCACATTTACCCATGCATTCTTTCATGACAGCTTCGGAAAGAGCTTCATTGATAGAGCAAGAAATGTCGAACATTGACTGAACTTTTTCGAACAGACCTTTCTGAAGATCAATTTCTTTCTTCAGTTCTTTCTGCGCTTTAGCTGATTCTTCTAGAGCAACTTTAATCATTTTAGCAGACTCTTCAATCAACTTTTCATTCAGTTTAGCGGCTTTATTAGCAGCTTCCATGTATTTTTCTTTCTGCGCAGCTTTTGATTCTTCTTCCATACGAAGTTTATCAGAATAAGCTTCAGCTTTCATGACTTTCATTTCAGCAGCAGATTCTTCCAACTTTTTGTTAAGGTCAGCGATTTCAGATTCTTTAACGGACAATTTACCATTAAATTCTTCAGCAATCTTTTTAACCTTTTCAGAAGATTCGGTCATTAAACCTTTAACATACGCATTCGCTTTTTCTTTACGAACAGCATATTCTTTAGCGCTTGCTTCCTTCAGATCAGCGATCTGTTTTTCATATTCACCTTTAATTTCATCAGGTGTTTTTGAACCAAACGCGGTATTGTAGATTGATAACTGTTCAACAAGACTTTTAACAACGTTTTGAGCTTCGTTATATTTTTCAGCCTTTTCAGCCAAATTGCGGCGAGATTCAGCCAACATCTGCGCCAGTTCAGTGCAACGGGATTCCATTTTCACTTTTTCACGAGCCAGAATATTATTCGCGTCATACGCCTGATAACGAACTTTTTTAATATCATCAACGGAAGGCGCATCACCAACGACAGGGTTTGGGCCAGCTTTTAAAGCGCCTTTATTTGGTGTTTCTTCAGCAGTGACCGCTTCTTCAGGGCGATCTAAAGCTTCAGGGGCCTGATGAATAGCAGTAGCGTCGCCACCTTTTTGTAACTGTTTCAATTCAGGTAAATCTGAAAGATCAACTGTAGCCATTTTACTTTCTCCTAGAGCACTAATCACAGTTTGTTGATTATCAATTAGTTCTTCACCTGACATTTCAGGCTTTTCATTTTCTGGTTCAGAGAACTCATTTTGAGTGTCTGTTTTAGCAGGTTTAACTAAAGCATCCAATTCTTCAAACCAGCTGGCACCATGCAATTGGCACATTGCCATATTAACTTGATTCTTAACATCAGAATCATTAAGTTCCAAATATTCAGAAATAATGCTAGCCATTGAATCTAAAACATCATCTTTACTTTCAAAAGATTTATTATTATTAACAATAGCAACATAAACTTCTTCAGCTAATTTACGAATATCATCATATTCTTTTTTAGCTTCTTGAGCTTCTTCATTTTCAAGATACTCTGAATCTTCTTTTTTATCATCAAGGGCATCTTGAATGAATTGATCAAGATTTTTGTCATTAATATTAACATCAACACTAGCATCACCATAAGCTTCACGCATTTCATTACGTGACATTTTAGTAGCTTTAGCCGGGTTGAACATTCCAGTGAACGTACCAGACGAAGGATTGCCGACAACATCAGTTCCTAAAAATTCGTAATCATCAACAACAGAACCACTCATATTGCCTAAACCACGAATTGATGTACCTAAACTGACATCAGCTTCGATTAATGCGGCTAAATCACGACCATGACTAGTCGGCAAAATTTCCCAGTCATTGAACAATACCGGACCAACATTTGGAACGTCTTCGATATATGCATCAACAACTAGATGAGAAGCTTCAATAGGTTTAACATATGTACCTTCAGGATGATCATGCGCCTGACAAATCAGTGAACGAGCATCAATCTGCGGTTTTGCATCTGCTAAAGATTTCTTCATCATTGCAGCCGGATAAATACGACCATTCAAGTTCTTCTTGCCCAAAATAGTACAAGGAACATGTTTAACAATAATCGCATTTCCATCTTCTTTGATTTCTAGAGCTTCTTTTAACCCTTCACTTTCTCTTTCAACATGAAAGGAAAAGTCTGATTGTTCGATCAAAAGAGTTTTCTTTTTCATCTTAACAATCCTATATCATCAATTAGCAATTTTCATTACGAACAAATTCTCTGACATTAAAGCCAGAAATTGCCAAAACAAACGCTAAAGTATCAACATCAAGTAATTCATAAACAGGTTTGATACTTGCAACAGCATCACGCATTGTATATGAAGTATATTCTGCTGCCTTGACAATATCGAAATTTGGATGACGATTTAAATATTCACGAATTAAAGTGACCTGTGAATATTTATATCTGCTCTTTTCTTCTCGCATGACTTTTGAAATAAAAGAGTTCCACAACTGATACAACGAAGTATCTTTTGTGTCTAAAAGAGTTCTAAACTTAACAGATACACACGGTACAGGTCTATTATCAAAAATAAACGGGTTATTAAAATTATTATCCATGTGCAATTCTCTCAAAAATAGAAACTAGAATTAAACTAAAGAACGTCTTTAGTATCAATAAATAAAACTATCAATTTAAGAAATATTCTTTTTTATCATCTTCATCCAAATAACGGGATTCAATAACTGAAGATTTTAATTCTTTTGATAAAGCAGATTTCATTAACTCTTCTTCTTTATCCCTAACAAATGATAATTTATTTGTTAAGAAATTATATACAACAGAATTTCCTGCCGATACTTCGCGGACAAAAACATCAAACCGTTGTTCAGTCAAAATAATTTTTAAAATATCATAAACGACTTTATAATTTTCTACAACAGAATAATTTGTTTCAACATCAGTAACAACAATGTAACCGTCATCTAATTTCACAAAAGACCTAATACCACTAAATACTTTAAAGTTTTTATTTGGACTTTGACTGTTCATTCAACAACTTCTTTCCACGAAGGTCTTTAGCAACTTCCATTAATTCATTCTTTAATGAAGTTTCTGCGGCCAAAACTTCTCTGCTTGACACACGAACAACAGTGCGACGTTCGCACAAATACAAATCTTTTGAATTGCTGACGGATGCTACTTTATAATGATCAGGTTCAATACCAAAACCAACTGACATGTCATCATCTTCGGATGAATCAACATCATTAACAGACGTCTGTTCGATATTATCAATATCTACATCAGATGTTTGCTCACCATCAAGTACCAACTGTCCTTTTTCATCACGAGAAACATCAGATTGAGCATCAATATCTTTTTTATTTGATTTTTCGTAATTATATGGCTTAACTTCCAATGCACTTAACAAATCATACATTAAAGTATCATTCAATACATTAATTGGATTTTGTGCCAGTAAAAGTTTAACGTACTCAACAGGAATCCCTGCCAAAACTAATAATTGCGCAAGGTTTGTAGAAGGATACTTAATTTTAGGATTATCTTCCTGAACCATTTCACGTAGCGCAGAAATAAAATCAATAATATTTTTATATTCTTCAATTAAGTTTTTAGATAAACGAGTAGGCCGTTGAATTTCCACTGTAATTTCAAGTTTATCAACAAGAAATCCAGCATGTGCAAGAATACATGAACATAATTCAACCAAACCTTCAGCATATGCATTTTGAACCTGCAATAATGCCTTACCAAATTTTTGATCTCTTTCAGCTAAAGCTGTTCCAGAATCTTCCCCGTCTTCGCCAGAAAAGAAACCTTTAGGTAATTTTGTAGCACGTAAAGCTTTGTCAAGAAAATGATTTACGTCTTCTGTTGATGAAATATCGATATCATTTTTAATTGTATCGATACTATAATCAGGGCCAGAAGGCATAAAGAACACTTCAGTCAAACCTGCAACTTTACGACCTGATTTTGTACCAACAGCATCTGAAAAAATTGTTGACTTAAATTGAGCTTTTGTTCTTGAAATCTGCTGAAAAGCTTCTGTCGCATTGCTAGACGGAACAGGAACCTTAATAACTAAACGCTGCACTTTTGATGCACGTGACATTGCCAATAAAGCTTCTAACGTTGACAACTGATCGAACAATGTACGCATACCATATAAAATAGATTTTCCATATGGACGTAAAGTATCATCATCAATTGAAAATCTTGCAAATTGCCATGGCTGCCATACTTTTGTTAATAAAGTACGAGAAGAAACAATACGTTTTGAATCAGACTGTAAAGAATTATCCTGTTTATAATTGATTACACGACCTTGCTCATCAGCATTAATCTGAAAATTCTTTGGGCTGATTGGATAAATATCCAAATCCATAATATTAAAGAATTCGCCAGGATCCGTTTCATCTTTAATGTCAGACGGCAAATCATTATATGCATCATATAATGATTGAGGAAATTCCAAAACATATGCTGCATCACCGTATTTACACATTGTTCTAATATCGGCTTTAGCACGTTTTAAAATTTTATTTTTTTCTAAAACTGCATCAAGAACTTTTTGAGCTTCAGGGTTTGAAACTGTCACCTTAATAGGATTATCAATAACCCCAAAAGAAACAGATTCTTCAGCATACGTATCAAGCATCATACTAGCTTCAGTCATGTTTTCATCCATGACATCATACATTGCATAAATATTTGCTTTGTTGTTTCCAGTAAAGCTACCAGTATTAGAAAAAGTAGAAGTCCAGCTTTCGTAGAAAGACATAAATGCATTATCAGGCGTATCGACAGGAACAGAAATAAAGTCACCTGTTTCAGTACGCTGAACTCGCAAATTGTTCCTTGCGGCAAAAGACCGTAAAGAATCATCTGTCATGTGACGAGCTACCTTTTTTAGCTGATCTGTTTCAGATTCTAAAAAAGGAATCATGTTTTTAAGCTTACTAGCAAAACTAGACATCTGTCATCCTTATTTTTTCCAGGTCAACTTGAAATCTAAATTGAAAGCTGCACCCGTTGATTTAGATTTGCAAGAAATTACACCATCACCATACAATAAACTGATAAAAGCTAAAGAATAGCTATCATCATTTTCAACGGATAATTTCTTCAAAACTTTAACACCATCTTTTTCAATGACATCAAAATCATCAGCACTATAAACAATACGAGAAGTTGCTAAAGATAAAACAGGCAAACCTTCTTCATATGGTTCTTCATCAATAACACGAATACGAACAACATATTCGTCATGAAGATCATCATAATCAATTTCATCAAGCCAAATCATATCGCCGCGTGAAAAGGGTTTATCACCAACAATACGAATCAAATGCCCACGAACCCAAAATTCAAAAGAATTAGCACGATCATACGTACCATAATTTGACGCACAATAGCTAATACACTTAATAGGATACTTAATTTCAGCCATAAAAATTACCCATTCAAACTTTCTTTAATTGTCACTTTATCGCTTTTCTCATCATAACGAGCAACAGCAATGTTTGAACGGTTGACTTCGCTAATAACTTCAGCTTGAGATTTTTGTTCAGTTAATTCAACACCGGATTTTTCCAAACGATTCTTAACTGATTCATTAATTTCGATTTTTGTGCACATATCAAAATTCTCCTAGATTAGATCAAACGATCTTTTATAGGTTAAGAACGATTCTTAAATATCTTCAGCCAATCAATCTTTCAAGCCAATTATATGACGGAAGAAATTTACAAAACGAGCTGACATACTTCGTAAATATTCTTTATCGATTTTATCAGTTGTATGATCTTTTTCAAACACATATAAATACACAACCAAACCAACTAAAACTTCTCTTCCTGTTAAAATTGGCTGCATAACAATTGTTTGAAAATCGTTCATTGACATAAAGCTGCGAATATTCGACCATTCCAAAAGATCACATCGATCAAATATCAACACTTCGTTATTAACTAAACGTTCAGCACATTCATGCGTTAATAAATCTACAACTCTCTTTTCTATAAAATCTTTATATTGAAATCTTTTCGAATCACTTGCATAAGATACTGCAAATTTTGAATCAAGAATACGTTGTACATTTGCTTCATGATTTAAACCGTCATCAATTAATGAAGGCGTTTCATAAAAATCGACCAAACCCGCATAATCACAATTTAATTTTTTCATTGTAACACTTAAAACGGAATGAACATCTGAATCATGGATACCTAAAGGAAACGGAAATCTATCAATTTTTAAAGCGCCGAAAGAATTATACAATCCAATAACTTTATTTTTATATTCGACACCGTTTAAAGTACCATTCATTTCCTTAATTTCATTTTTAAACGTTTCTACCAATGTTTGATAATGCGCACAAATAAATTTAATTTCAGTATCAGCTGAAACCGATGAATGTTCAAGATTCATCATATGTTTAAAAGTTTCCTTAAAAACATTTTCACATTCACCGACAACTTTATAAATCTTTTGAATCAAGCTTAATTGAATCTTTTTATTTTTCCAACGCCTATCATAATTAACATTAATACGATTAACCGTCACATACAAATTAGATAAAATAACTTCCATATCAGATATGTCATTACAAACTTCTGCAAAAGCATGTAATTCTTCTTTTACGGCTTCAAAAACACATTCACAAATATCCCGTAATAAAATATCCTTAACTAAATCATTAGTATGAAAAGTATTGATTTCAGCAATATCTTCTTCAAAAGATTTTAAATATTTATCAATAATTGTAAAATAATCAAATTTAACTGCAATTACAGCAGTACTTGTAGCATTATTCGCTTCTGTTTTTTTGCTACTATTTTTAATTAATAAATTATAAAAATAAAAAAATGGAAATGTAATTATTTTCCAAATAAAACATGCAAGCTTTTCAATGCGTTCAATACCAATAGCAAGCTTTAGAAGTATTATAAAAACCGCTATAAACGTAAAAAAGACGTAGTTATCACCTAAAGTTTGTGTAAACTTAAAGAATTCAAGCAACGTATCTGAAGAAAGCGATACAGCATCTTGCATAAAAAATATCAGTCACGCAAAGCAACCGCCCTCTTGTAAACGCGACCGATCCAAGTATTTTGCTGATAGCTATAAAAATGTTCTTTAGGGAAGATCTTAAACGCATCTTCAAAACTTTTAGCAATGCAAGATAAATATAAATCTTCAGAAATTCCAGCCTTTTTAGCTGCATTTTCCAAATCTACATGTTCTTCTCGTATAATAGCTTTCAATTCAGATTCGGTACACATTAGATTATTCCTAGAAAAGAAATAAAACAATAGAAAATTTTAGATGACTAAAGTATATCTAATATTCCCTGGTGAAAAAGCTAAAACAGCATTAGCTGGAACTTCTTTTTGATTTGGTAAAGTAGCATAAAACAATAACGTCTCAACTTCACCTGTATTTCCGTCACCTTCAGACGTCTGAATATTTCCATACACACCAATAGCCTTAATAACACCCCATGACTTTTTGGCGGCAGGAAAAGTTACGGTTTCAGTATTATATGAACGACCATCTTTAGCTTGAGCAAACTTAATAACTTGTCTTGAATAACCATATGCCGAAGTATTAGGTACTTCAATAGGTAAATCTTCAGAAGGGTCATTGTTGAACAATGCCAAATGCAAACTTGTCGGTGATTTTAAAGATTGACCGTTTCCAAAAACAAAATCAATCATAGCATTACATGCTTCTTTTGTCATTGTACTCATGAACATACACCCCTAAACGGTAAACAAAACTAGTATATTAAAATAGAACAATAAACATTAATCTGATATTGTCGGTTGAAATATTATAAATTTATGTCTATTGGAACATTCAACTAAACCGTAAGGTTCGTAATAAATGTAATCAACAACACTTAAAGTTCCTACACCAATAATATCAATAGGTATATCCCAAACTTCATCACCTTTTGTTAAGGTGCAGTCAAGTACTTCTAAAGTACCATGACAATATTCTTCAACAATATCAGTAGTTAATTCTTCAAAAGTACGTGCTGGCGTACAATTGGCTGTTCTAGTATAAATATTTCCTACTTGCTTAATAGAAGTAGATAATACACGCCACTCTCTCGTTATAGGTTGCCCTGCTGAATTAATTTCAGGAATTTGAATAATTGAATTACGCGGCAAATGCAATTGTGACATAATCGACACTTCAAGAGGATAATCACGTTCCATATCTTGACCTAGAAGTGATAATGTCATAATATATTTATCAAACTGCGGTTCAACATATGTTTGAATCTGTATATAATCTTCTTTTGTATCTTTATAGTCACTGTATTCATCAATATTGTTTTCTTCTTTTGGAATCAAGACTGTCACATAAATTCCACGCAACATCAAAGCTTGATCACGTGCAATCCAAATGTAATCAGCAGCTTGCGCAATTAATGCTTTTCTGTAATTGTCTATTCCAAATAAATCAGGCATTATCTATTCATCCTGTCATATCCACCTGTTAAAAGATTTGCTAAAAAACCCGCAACAGGATTTAATGAACTTAATGTTGTAATAGCTGATACTCGTGATAAATCTGATTTAGTAAACTTCTTCCAAACATTACCTAATTCTCTATACAACTCTTCGCGCTGTTTCTGGTTCATTTTAGCGGCTTTAGATGCTAGTTCATCTTTTTGCTGCTGTGACATGCCTGATAATACTGAAGCGTTGTAATCGGCCCCGAAAAGCTGTTTAAAAGGGTCTTCATTTTGATTGACTATAGAATAGTTTTCCTGTAATGATTTTGATTCAAGATATGCATTAAGAAATGCTAATTTATCTTTTGATAACCCTTCGTAAAGAATGTCATAAAACATTTCAAAGAAATCAGACTCTTCCGGTTTTTCTTTAGGATTTGATTCTACCTGTTTTCTTTTTGTCATTACTTGTAACAATACTTCAGACAAAAAGTCTTCCAAACCTTTAAGCTTGTCTAAATAATCTTTATTTGTCTTTAAAAAGTCACACAATGCAATCTTCATATCAGTAGATGATAGAAAATTGTCATTGTTTTCTTTTTCATCAGAAGTTTTTACTTCAGCTGCTTCTTTAAAAGATTCTAAAGCCTTTAAATAAAAAGGATCAGTTTGGATATTCGCCATAAGGTAATTCCCCAACATATTTCAATTCAAACGCTTTTTTGTTTGATACTTTATAAAAGAACCCTGTTGTTAATTCAAGCATTCGAACATCACCAATACCTGAAACATTCTTGTAAATTGTCATAATAGGTCCACTTGATAAATCAGGCCCTTGAACACTTCCTGAATCTTCATTGTATAAAGGTTTAAAAACTTCAATGGTTGACCCGACTTCAAATGATTCAATATGTAAATATCTTTTTTTAGAATTATAAAAGAAATTACCCATTACATATTCGACATTACTCAATTGTGAATAATCAGGTGAAGTCAAACGCATCTGTACTTGAGCAATAACATACTTCTCAAATGTTGAGTATCTATTTCTGAACGTATCAAAATCAGTATGTAATTGAGCAATGTCACGACCATCAGGATAATAGAATCCATCTTCGTTTTTAATCTTCCCGTCAATAAAGACAAATCCAGGGGCTTCCACACCAAACGCATCTTCCCAGGCCAATGCTTTATCAGCTTTAGCTAATGCGTCTGTAGCGGCTTTATTTGCGGTTTCTGATACATCTTTGGCTTCTTGAACAGCTTTATTTAAATCTTCACTAATTTCAGGCTGATCAGCAATAGTTCCCTTAATGTCTTTCCAATAAACTGTTCCATCAGACCAAAATGTTTCATTGTTTCTATATGACAATACATACTTGTCACCATTAAAATATGTTTCATCCGGCAATTTTGGTAAAGTAAACGGATTCAATGTCCATTTCATTTTACCATCTTTATATGTCAACATATAATATTGTTTATTATCTAATTGTTCTACAGGAAATTCTGGAATAGCATTGTCTTTAGCCCAGTATAAAGTTCCTGCATCATTCTTTAAGACATAAACACCATTATCATCTTCAGGCAATAAAGGAATTGGTGAATTAAAATAAAATCCTTTTGTAGAATCAAAAGTTAAATACTTTCCTGAATCTGATGCTTTAGGTGTTAACAGATTTTCAAGTTTGATTTCTTTCCAATATACATTCCCGCCAAAAGCATACAAATACGTATTGTCATAACCTTCAGGCGACGGTAAAGGTAAATCACATTCTTCCTGATCAGATAAATCAATAATCTCAACTTGATACCCGTATTTATTATTTAAAGACCATTTAACATACGGATTCTTAATTTTCTTTTTCTTTTGAGGCAATAAAGAAAGAGTAAACCCAATTGAGTTAATAACCTGAAATTCACCAATTGAAGGTTTATAACCATCACATGTGACATTCCAATGCACAACATCCATTTCATCAACCAATACTGAATCTTGTTCAATATCATTGATGACAATTTTGGCATTCTTCGGTTTTTCCACAAACAATTTAAACAGACATTTACCTTCAGGAATATCTTCCATTTCTAAATTGGTAACACTGCCTTCTTCGATTGCTGATTCGTCTGTATCACCGTATGTAATCTTCATTTACCAATCCCTTAATTCATCAAAAAGAATTATTTTATTTTAAGAACATGCTTTTTAAGTTTTATAAACTTTATCTATTTTCAAAAACATTCCAAAAAATCGAATGCCAGTGATTCTTTCATTCCGAACTTCCTTTTAGTCGTTCGGAAATCATTGAGGGGGAAGGGAGCTGATCAGGGAGTTGCTAAAAAGATTTTGGGAAGGTTTAGCTATAAACCATTCCTTTAACTTTACTTTAAACTGATCCTTTTAACCATATCCTTTTCTTCGAAAAGTTTTCTATTTTGGGAATAAAAGCTATTACCTTTACCAGTCCTTTTTATCGTAGATAAACTTTCTTTAACTTTTCCTTTTTACCTTTGATCCTTCAATTCCTTTTCTTCGAAAAGATCAGGTAGGGAATAAAGTCATTAAGAAATATTTCTATTTTATTTTTTATTAGTATATTAAATTTTATTTTAAAGATCTTTTCCAAATTTCTTTTTTTTACTTTTTTTATGATCATTAAAGATCTATTTTCCTAGTCCCAAAATGGGTCGGCTCTGTGTAGCGTAGCGAAACAGGGGCGGGTCCCAGGACATTACTTCCTGAAATTGTATAGGAACGAGGGCGAAGCCATTAAAGGCGAAGCCCGACGTTCCGTCTAATATTTTAAAGATTAAAAAAAGATAGATCCTAAAATTTTAAATTTAAAGATCTTAAGGATCTATGATCTTCTATTTTTTAAGATATTTAAGAAATTTATTTCTTAAGGATCTTTTTCAAAGTTTGTAAAAAAAAAGTTAAAGATCGTCATGAAGGAAAATTTATTTTCCGAAATGATGTATGTTTAACTTTTTCTATTTAGATCTAAAAGATCTTTAAAATATATTATTTAAGATCTGATCTAAAGATCTTTTTAACTTAATAATTATCTACGTTCACTTCCCTATCGTGAAGTTCACTACGATGATCCTAATCTTTAAATGATCTATATATTATATATAAGATAGTTTATTTATTGTAGAGGGCGTTACTTTTTACAAAAAAAGATATTGACAAGTTGTTTTGACAGGTCTAATATGTGTTCTATAAAGAAATTCTAGACAGCAGGATACGACTACATTGTTACCTATTGATGTTCTAAAAAAGTTGCGTGAAGAGTTAGTCTTTTATAAGAAAAAAGAATTAACTAAAGTTGCCGTGGCTACGTGGAACAGGTGTGGTGGTCGTTTTTATAGTCCAAAATTTGTAAAATCAGGATTGCCAATGTCAGGAAAGTATGGGTGGTTCACGTATACTTTTATGAAATATTATGCCCCTGAAAAGATTACAATTGCCAATTTGGATTGGTGTATTGAACGTTCAGAAAGCTGTCCGGATAAAGAAGGTGTGTTTAGAAAATTAGCTAAACAATTTGGAACATATAAAGTTCAGAAACAGCGTATTATTAAAGGTAAACAGGTTCAGTATAAAATTGATGTATTGAATCAATATAAACCTGAAGATGCTATTGATGTATTGGCTAAAAATCCGAATTTAGTGAATCATGTATTTCCAGAAGTACGTGATTTTGTTCATAAAAAATTGCCTACAGTCAAGAATTTCCATTCACATGATTGTGCGTTAGCTATTATTTTAGCCAGATTGGATGCCGTTGATTTTGATATGATGGCTATTCCGACTCAAAAAACGTGGTTTGAAGATAAAGAGTTTGGATTTGGTTCACTTGAATGGAAAAACATCATTAATGTATTAGTTGCACATAATTATTTTTGCAAGACGCATGGTGATGGAACCCGTAAAGGTTTGGGTATTATAACATGTGAAGGTGAACCTGTTACATTTGATGAAGCTAATTATATTCCATCATTGTTAATTCCTGATGTGAATATTGCTAAAGTGTTTAATAAACACAAAAGCAATTTGGAAAAGATGGCAGAACAGCGTGCTAAAAAAGAAATGAAGAAGTTGAAAAAGACTACTAAATGCATGCGTGTATTAGGTGAAGATAGAAAGTTTCCTGTTCCTTTTGTTCGTGAAGGATTATCACCTAAAATTCAAAAGTTTGTTGATGCACATCCAGATAAACATGGTGTGATGTGTATGCGTACATTGGAAGAATTCCTTGATAATTGTCAGTTATTAGGATTCAGATTTGATGGCGATGTTTTGGAAGATACGAATTATAATGAATTGCGTCGTCTATACGAAAACATTACCAATATTGCATTAAGAACAAACTATAAATATGCGACTGTTATTCATGTTGTGACAAAGCATTTTAAAGAATGGTGTAAGAATATCAATTACCGTCCAGGCGCTTTTAGAGATGCCATTCAATATATTATGTTTGGTCAGACTAAAGATAGTTATATTAATCATCAAATGAACATTGGTGATATGTTCAAGAGCATTTATGAAAAGTGCAAAAAAGCTATTTTCACTGCAAAAGTGTAAATTTAGGTTGTTTCAGTTGAATTTGTTTTTGTTCTTTTAGGTAATTCATGAAGCCTAATTGATTTAATAATGAGTTCTATTTTATGCCTAAAGCATCACTATTGACTGATGATTTAAGGGATCAGTTATTAAAGGAATTAGCATTCGGGATCCCTATTGCAGATTTAGCAATTAAGTATGATTTAAAACCAATGCAGATTGAATATCAGCGCGGTAATAATTCTCAATTATATAATTTTTATATTGATTTCTTTTGTGTTAAGGAAGAAATTCTAGATTGGGAAACAAGCGATACTTTTCGATTTGTGTTAAATTTATTATATGGTAAAGTTAAGCCAAACGGATATAGACATTATTTATATAAAGGTAAAGACTATACTGCATATGATTTAATTCCTGAAGCAAATAAAGTTTTGGCAAGAGAAGGATTACCTTTAATTGATATTAGTAAACCTGTCAGGGTACGTTATACGGCTAAAAGAAGTGCCGATCAGCAGGTTGATAAAAAGGAAATGCCTGATATTATCAGAAAGTTGAAACTGTATTATGATGGGCCAGCATTATCTGAAAGAAAGCAATATAATATCATTGACGGTTTGTTACATTCAAATAAACGAGTGAATTGGAAAACTGACATCATTTCAGAAACAGGTAAGCAAGATTTGCCATGCATTCGTATTTGGTATCGTTTATGGACTGAAGGAAAAAATTTACCTCGTGGTGGTAAAGTATCATACATGAATTATTTATTGAAATGTATGAGTAAACATAATTTGTTGGAAAACAATATGTTTAATATTAAACCTAGCAAATCGCCAAAAATGTTTGCTATGTTAGAATTAAAAGGTGGTGTAACAAAACATACCCAATTTACATTTAATGGGTTTGATTATATTAAACGTATAGAAAACTTTATTAATATATATTGTTTAGGTTTGCCATTGGAAATGATTCCATTATGTTATGAATTGGCTTTAAAGACTGAACCAAAACATATCAAGGAATTAACTGTTGACTTGAAACAGATTTTGGCTGATTATTGTTCATTATTGGAAAAAGTTCCATCTGATGATGAAATGGAAGCTATTACTATTGATTCAATAATTGAACAAATGTCCGTTTAAAATTTTAACTGAAAGAGTGTCTAAATGTCTATTGAGCTAAAAGAAGAAAAAGGTCGTTCCAAAATTCGTCAGAAAGATGGAACATATGTGGAAATGGGTCTTAAGACAGCTGATTTTCAGTCTGTAGATGAGATTCTTTCCGTACCAGGTTGCATGTGCAATTTAATGCCAGCAGCCATGTGGGATGAACAACGAGGTCAAATGGTTTTCCCTGTTGAATATACGTTAGATAAACCGCATCCACAGGCTTTCTATACGTGTTCAGCGGAAGAGTGGAAAACATCAGCTACGGCCCGTGAAGAATGGCAGCAAGCGCAGCAAAAGCTTTCTGAAGAGTATTTACGTAAAAAAGAAGAAATGCGTACTCTTGAGGCAATGGGCATTGATTCTGATTTGGGTAGAAACGATTAAAAAGATAGGCGGGTGAATTTCCCGCCTTTTCTTTATACAATATCAGTTAAATTAAATTGCCAGCCAATAGTTACTGTTGTTTTATCTTTTTCTAAACATTCAGAATTGTCTGATGATAGAAAGTCTTCAATAGGTTGCATCTTTGGTTGCCAGAATCTTTTTCCAGCTTTATCAAAAATATTTGATATTTTTAAATAAGAATCAGCATTTGAAAATGGGATTAAAATTCTTTTTTCTTCATCAGGTAGAAAATGATGTTTGCAAAATTCAATGAACAATTCTTTTAATTTATCTTGACCTAAATAGTTTTCTTTTATTCTATAGTCAATTATTTTTGTTGTAGGTTGTGATAGGACATCTTCTTCAACGAAATTGAGTGTACCAATGATTTCGTGAGAGCCTTCACTTCTTAAGAAAAAAACATTTTCAGTTTTATCAATTTGCATCATAAAGTCTTCAAACAATTTCGAAAAGTTTGTTGTTTTATTGTTTTCTTCGATTTTGTTTTGAATTTCTTTTTTGAATTCAGTCAGTAATTTGTCAAGATTGTTCATGATTGTTTTTCCAAGTTATGAAAAATTTTAATAATTTAAGAACTTTACTATTGCCTTTTTATCAAATCCGTGTCATATTTAATCATCTAGAGTTCAATATTTAAAGGTATTTATAATGGCTAAAAGAAAAGATAGTGAAGCATTGAATGTTCAGGCTGGTAATTGCCCTAAATGCGGAAAGCATAACATAACGGCTAAATATGTAAAGAATGAAGACAAATCTATTACGCAGACTATTTTGTGTAATGATTGTGGTAATTCTATTACAGTAACTGAAGCTAATCGTTATCGTGCTGCTAAAACAGCATTAACTAAATGGGGTTATGCTGAAGGCTATGGTCCGGCTAAATTGGTTAAAGCTGAAGCAGTTAAAAAAGAAAAAACTGAATCTAAAATTACAGAAGTTAAACAAGTAGCTAAAAAAGAAGAAAAGAAAAAAGTTGCAACTGTAAAAGACGTTAAAACAACTTTTAACAGCATGCCAAAAAAGAAAGAAAAAGAAGTTATTGCTGATGAAAAAAGAATTCAGCTATCGCATGACAAAAATGAACTGTTGAAAACTTTAAAAAATGTCATTGCTAAATTTGAACAGAATAATCCAAAAGAAGATTGTCCTGTTACTTTAGGTGACTTGATGAAAGTTTACGGATTTACAAATGAAGAAATCTCATCTGTAATGTCTGTCCCTAAATATAAAAAGAAATTTCTTAAGTCACGTCAGGAAGTTATTATGTATTTGAATCAGGGTATTTCTGTTTATACTCGTGATAAAGAAGGAACTACTTTTAAATATACACCTGTTTGTAAATTGGAAGATACACAGGAAACAGCATATATGTTTGACGCAACAGGTTTATCTAATTACGCTTATATTATTGAAAATTAACATTAGGTGATTAATATTTATTTAATTACCTATTGACAATATTACATTAGATGTGATACGTTATTTTTCAAGCACAGTCTAATTGGAAGAAAATACATATGTTAACTATTACAAAATCAATGTGGTCGTTAATTTCAGATGAAGATGCTGATTTTATCAACCGTATTAAAAAGCGTTTAACGCTTTTGTCGGCAGATGGTCAAAATCTGATTACTTTATATATGAATGTTGAAAATTCTTCTACATCACTATATGTTCAATCAGGTTGTGTTGACGATTTGATTTTACCGTATTTTCATTTCAATAATATCATTGATCAAAGAAAGATCATTGATATTGATGTAAAAGAAACAATGAAAAAAGTCAAACAGGTGTATGATGAAATGGCTTTAGCATCACCTGGTTTTGAAGTACGTGAACATCAGTTGATGGGTACTTTAAAATGTTTAATTAACAAACATGGTATTTGTGAAGCAGCAACAGGTTGTTTTGTTGGTGATACGTTAATTTTAACAAATACAGGTTTTGAAACATTGTCATCATTGAGTACGTATTTCAATGGTAAAGCTGTATTTTGTTCTGACGGTAAATTTCATAACATTATTTCTGCGCATTTATCAAAGTATGTTAAAGATACATTGAAAATTAAATTCAATGATGGTGTTGTTGTTGAATGTACGCCTGACCATTTGTTTTTGTTAAGCAATGGTAAATATGTAGAAGCTATTAATTTGTTAGCGGAATCACCGGTAGCAGGTGTTTATGGCAGTCGTATTGTTGAGCAGGTGTTTGCGGAACATTATGTTGAACCTATCCCTGTTTATGATATTGAAGTTGATTGCGACTTGCATAATTTTGCATTAAGTAATGGCGTTATTGTACATAATTCAGGTAAAACTGAAATTATTGCATCATTGTTTAAATTGATTGATGGGAAAATTCTAGTTATTAACAATCGAACGAATATTCTTAATCAGATCGAAGGTCGTGCTAGACTTCGTGGCGTTGATCGTAAAATTGAATATTTGAATAGAAACCCTGTTTTGGACAATTCGGACATTATTGTTTCAACTAATAATTTAGTGTGGAATATGGTGAAACGTCAAGATCCAAAAATCATGAGATATTTGAAAAGTGTAAGAGCTATTATCGTGGACGAATGTTTTATTGGTTCAACGAAAGTGTTAACAGAGTTTGGTGAAAAGCAAATTAAAGATATTGTTGAAGGTGAAAGGGTTTGGACATTTAATGAATTGACATCTTGTTATGAATTAAATTCTGTTGAAAAGTTAATAGAAAAACCTTTAGTGAAAAATTTAGTGAAAGTAAGCACAAAAACGAAATCTTTTGTTTGCACTGAAGATCATAAAATCTTTACTAAAAATGGTTGGAAAGAAGCGAAATATTTAACTAATGATGATTATTTATGTGAGGTTTCAGATGGTATCAAAATACGACAACACGCCTTGTTCAATGTGTGGAAAATTAATATAACATCCAACAAAGCGACAGAAGGATTATTTACGAAAATTCGGAGTTATTTATTGTTGTCAAGAATGTTCAAAAAAGAAATTGGCACAAGTGGCAAGCATAAATATGACGAAAACAAATTTGCGTCGTCGGAATATTATTTCGAAGAGGATGAAAGAACAAAACCCGATGTCAAAAGAAGAAGTTCGGGAAAAAGTAAGCAATACATTAAAAGCTATGAATTGGAAACCAAAAGTTCATGGTGGAAATGGTTGTGGGCTAACTGTTCCTCAACAAATGTTGCTAAACGAATTAGATGGTTTTGTAGCAGAGTTTGCAATAAAAACGGGTTTTTCACAAAAAGACAATTCCGGTTATCCAACGTGTTACAAAGTAGATTTGGCGAACGAAAAGCTGAAAATTGCCATAGAAGTAGATGGTTTTTCACATTGTTCTTTAAAGGCTCAAGAACGGGATGCAAAGAAAGAAAAGTTTTTAATTTCAATAGAGTGGAAAGTGTTGAGATTCAAAAATGCGGAGATTCTAAACAATGTGCAAGATTGTGTCCAGAAAGTAAAGTCTATGATTTAACGGTGCAAAATAACCATAATTATTTTGTTGAAGGATATTTGGTTCACAATTGTCATCACGGTAGCTGTCAGAGCATTGCAATACCTGCAATGATTGCAAATCCGGAATATTTAATTGGGTTTACGGCCTCGCCTTTTAAAGAAGGTGGTCAGTGCGTTGATGATATTGTGTTGAAAGCGTTGTTTGGTAATTCTTTTTATTACATCTCATCAAAATACTTGCGTGATAAAGGTTATTCGTCGTTAGTATATTCATATTATATTAATTACGCACCAAAAGCACATGTGTTTTGTCGTGGGTGTACAGATGTGTATAAGAAGTATGTTGCTGAAAACTTTAATCGTAATGAAGCAGCATATCGTTGTATAGATTTTTGTTATAGAAATAATCTAAAGATTTTAGTCATGGTTAGTCGTATTGAACATGGTAAAGCTATTCTTCGGGAAATGGAAGACAGGGGGATTAAAGCTTTATTCATGTGTGGTGGCAATACTATTTATGAAGCTACTAATGCGACAGAAAAAACTAAAAAAGGTATGGTTCAGCATGTTGTAGTAGAGCGTAAAGGTAATGCTGAAACCATTAAGAAAGCTATTCGTGAAGAAGGTTATCGTGTAATTGTTGGAAATGTTGTTTTTAATGAGGGTATCGATGTACCAGAATTTGATGTAGGTATTTTGATGGATGCAGGTAAAAACATTATTTCACATGTTCAGCGTATTGGTCGTGTGACTAGAAGAAAAGATAAAGGGCTGAATTGTTCAGTTTTCGTTGATTTTAATGATAAAGGTCATCCATATCTTGAGTCATGGGTTCGTGAACGAAAAAAACATTTGGCGGATGAGGGCATTCCAGAAATTAATGAAGATCAGTTTAAACTGTTAATTCAGAAAATGGGCGCCTCAAAGTTAGGTTGATCTGTTGGCAACATAGTTCTATTTGAAAAGGATTTGATATGGAAAACGAAAACGAAGAAGTTGTACAGGATACAACGTATGATTTTGAATTTGAAATGCAGCAGAAAATTGTTGCTTTGCTTTTTCAGGATTTTACCTATTTGTCAACAGTTGGTGTTGAATTAATTAAACCGTCTTTTTTTGATAACGTATATTTACAGAATATTTGTAAATGGATTATTACGTATTATGAACAGTATCATACAAAACCGACTGAAGCTGTTTTATTGACTGAACTGAATAATTATTCAAGCAAGTTTAATATTCCAATTTCTGAACAGGAAAATTTTGCGTCTTGCATTCGTAGTTTAACTACAACTGTAATCGATGATGCGCAGTATATTAAAGATCAAGCTTTAGATTTTGCTAAAAGTGTTGCAATGCGTGACGCTATTGGTAAATTGGTTGATATTTATGATAAATCACATGATTACGAAAAAGCTGTAACTATTATTGAAGATGCTTTATCAGTTGGCGCAGGTGCTAATTTAGGTTTGGATTTGCTCGATTCGCTTTATGAATTACCGCAGATGTTGCGTGAAAGTTATAGTCGAGATCAAATGTTTATGACAGGCATTCCTTCACTTGATGATGCTTTTGGTGGTGGTATTGCTAAAGGTGAATTGTATGTATTTTGTCTTGCAGGTGATACAAAAGTCAAAACAAATAAAGGTTTTTTTGCAATTAAGGATTTGGTAGATAACTTTAAAGATAAAAAAGCATATTCAGTAGATGAAAACGGCAATACTTTTGAAACTGATATTTATCGTGTTTGGAAAACTAGAGATACTGATGAGTTGATGGAATTGACGTTTGATAATGGTTATACGATTAAATGTACACCAGATCATAAATTTCGTATCACAAACCCTAAAGCGGATGACAAAACTGTTATTTGGTCTGAAGGTGTGGCATATAAAAAAGCGGAAGATTTAACTGAAGATGATGAATTTTAAAACATTAAAGGTTGACGAACTGTCTGATTTTGTGATAACATCACTGAAGTTTTTATACAAAAACGATTTGGATTATGTTCTGAAGTTGGGGTTAAGCGAGGAAGTTATTGATGAAATTAGTAAATAAAAAACGTATTCACCTTGATGAAAAGGTTCCTGTTTATAATTTGACAGTCGATAACAAGTATCATAACTTCGAGTTAAGTCATTGTTTTTACAGCAAAAACTGCGGTGCTCCTGGTCGTGGCAAAAGTAAGTTCTTGAGTTTTTTGGCATATCAGGCAATATTTCAGAGGCGCCCTGTTGTTTATTTTTCGTTTGAATGGTCCGAGAAAGAAGTGTTGTCAAACATTATTTCGTGTGCAACTGGCATGTCAATGCGTGATTTGTTAGACGAGTCACAAATAGACAAATACAAACAGCGCGTTCAGAAGATTAAGTATTGGGCACCTAATGTAAGAACGATTTACTATTCTAATAAAACGGTATCTGCGAACCATTTGAGAACATATTTAACGAAGTTGCATTCATTGGAAAATTTTGATCCAGGTTTGATTATTGTTGATTATGCGGATTTGATGTTGCCTAATAAACAGACAAAAAGGTCATCTGAAAGTACGTATGAAGAAATGGGTACAATCTTTTATGACTTGAAAGCATTGGCTGATCAGTTTAATTGTCCAGTTGTTACAGGTTCACAATTAGGTAAAGCGGCATGGAATACTGAAGACAATGAAGTCGCATCACAGGATATGTTAGCAGATTCGTCTAGAAAGGCACATGTTGCATATGGTATTGTTACACTGAACCAAACGCGTGAAGAATCTGACAATGGTAAGATGCGTCTATATGTTGCTAAAGCACGTCGTGGTAAAACAAATACAACTGTATATGTAGATTTTGATAAATCAATAAATTTTGTTAAAGAATGTGAACCATATGACGTTAAAGAAATGAAGAAAGCAGCTAATGGCGGTAAATAATGGACGATGTACGTGTTGAAAGTTTAAGGGATATTGACTTAACAGCGAATGTAGATCAGTATGTTACGCATTGCCCAAATTGTAGAATGTTAGGTAAACGTAATGACGATTACAAGTTGAGTGTGTCTCTTGAAAAAAACGTGTTTCATTGTTATCGTTGCGGGTGGTCGGGTCGAGCTGATCAGCTGTTACAAGGGTATGTGAACGGCAGTGCGTTATTAAGATATAAATTAGATTCGATTGATACTAAACAACGCGCTCGTTATACATCATCTAGTGGTTTATTAATTCAAGCTGAACTGATTGATTTTGATAATGTTGCGATCAAAATTGATCGTTCATTTGTTAATGCTGTTGAGTATTTAAAGTCTAGACATATTACTTTTGAAGAGATCCAGAAGTATGATATTCGTATAGGACAAGGTAGGTATCGTGGAAGAATTGTTGTTCCTACATTTGATTTGAACAACAATGTTGTTTATTTGGTTGCACGTGATTATGTGTCTGAAAACCCTGAAGCTAAATATATTAATCCGCAAGGAAGCCACAAGTCTTTTGCAGTGTGGAATATTCAGAATGTACCTGTTAATGGTAAAGTGATTGTGACTGAAGGTGTGTTTTCAGGTATTGCAGCTAATAGAAATACACCTGAAGATGTTACAGCTATTTCTATTTTTGGTAAAGCTTTAGCTGATACACAAGCAAGGATTATTGCGTCGAAAAAACCAATCGAAGTATCTTTTAGTTTCGACGGGGATGTTTCTTTGAATGAAATTAGAAATAACTATCAGATATTGCGTAAATATTATAATGGAAAGGTTACTTTAATTAAATTAATTAATGAAGAAGATCCTGATAATATGAAGCCTGAAACATATTTAGATAGGTATCAAAAGAGAACGGAATTTAGATATTTATCAATGCCTTCTTTTAAGAGTTGTAATAAAATAAAGCAATCTGAAGTTTGTAAAATTTTTGTTTGACATAATATTTGTAGTCTTTAAACTTTAACTTGAAATTTAAATCAAGTTAAAGGGATAACTTATGCCTAGACAACTTACAAAAGAAGAAAAAAATATTATTTTAACGTGTCGAAATTATGACAATTGTTGTTTGCTAGCTATTCAGCATCTTGATAAATATATTAACAAATTTGCATTTCGTTTGAGAAATGCTATTGGAACAACAGATGATTATAAACAAGAGTTAAAGCTTAAAGCTTTAAAAGTGTTCCGACAGTATGAATTTGAATTAACTATTTTACGCGAAGATGCAACTATTCAAGATTTGATATTTATGGCAGTTCGAATTATTCATAATAGGTTTGCCGACTTAAGTATGGAATTTTCGAAGAAAAAAGATACCTCAATGTTTCTGAATAGTTTAGATGATTCAGATGAAAGAAATCCAGAAAAAGATTTATATGAATTTAGTACAACGGATGCGCCTATACAAATAACGTATTATCAAGACGAAGAGAGTGTTTCAGAAACAAATAATTTAGTTGAAAGATTGATTCAGAATCTAGAAGTATCAGAAATGCCATATGAAACAATTGGCTATTTACGTGAATCAATTTCTCCTTCAGATAGTACAGAAGCCCGCTACGAAAAATGGCTTCGAATAACAAACCCTAAAAACCCGCATAAAAATAAAGGAATACCAGCAAAAGTTATTTGTGAAGAGTTGGGCATCGAGTATTCCAAGATGAGTAAAATAAAAGAAATTATTGGTATGAATTTGATTAAATTAGGTATTGATCCTAGTTTAATTCTAAAAAGTATAGTTATTGCTGATGATACATGGCGCAATTATGGTTTAAGGAAACCTAAATAAATGTCAAAAGATGCTATTTATTTTGCATTGCAAGATACAAACGAAAAAGAAAGAAGTATTTTAAAGTTGATGGCTTTTGGATATTCAAATTCGGAAATTTCAAAAGAATTAAATATTATTAAACCTACTTTAGAATATCAAATTAAAAAACTTTATAGAAAATTTGATGTTGAAAACAAAAGAGAATTGTTGACATTATTCCTAGACGACTATATTGTTAAAATTCTAAATTCACCAATAATTTGAGGTCTTTATGATTTACTATTTCACAAACGATGAAGCGGAAATTTCTGTAGATAAAAAGAAAAAGCGGTTCAAAATCAAACCTTTAAAAGAAAATATTGCCAAATCTTTACGGATGATGCAGTCGCAAGATGAAGTTTTAGGAAAAGGAACGGAAATTGAAGTTTTTAAAAATGATAAAGTTCAGTTGAATGATGTAACGTTGCATGTTCAAGATGCAACAGGTTCATGGTCAGGAACGTTCAAATTTTAATTTTTAAAATAGTTCTTGCAAAACCTTCGATTCTTTGATATGTTATTTGTTACCCGTTAAAAACGGTTTAACTAGTCAAGGAATCGGAGGTTTCTTTTATGTCAACAATTTCGCAGTTTTATTCTGAAGGAAAGTTGATTGAAGAGATGTCTTGCGTTTTTGCTGAAGAAGATACATCAGTAACATTCTATACGCTATTAGAAAATGCAAGAAACTTTAATCGAAAGAATTTAGATGATCGAACAGTAATATTAACTGATTTAGTTTTTTATAAAAACGAATTAGAAAATATGCGTGTAAAAACGGAAGCGGCATTAAGAAAGCAAGATTCTGTAGCATATTTAAACGCTTTTAACCAAATCAAACAACAGGGTCTTAAGTATACAGAGGAGTTGATTAAAGCAACTAGAGATTCTTTTGACCTTGAGAATACCAATCCAAAATACGCCTCTCTGTTAAAGCAGAATAGATGTTGTACAAAATGGGTGTCTACTCTGACTGATTTGTATTTTGTTTTGAATTCTACAAATAAAATCTTGTCAAACAATGTTTAGTATAGGTGAATTATGAAAGTAGCATTGGATCCAGCCAGATTGGCGATTTTGAATAAAAAGTTTGAAACTGTAAACAATCAGAAACGTGAGTATGATGATTCGGAGAAGTTGAAATTTTATAACCTTGAACGTTTTGGTCGGTATGTTTTTCGCATCATGCCGATGACTGCTGATCAGAACAATTTTTTCGGTGAATTCGTAGGAAATCATTGGGTTAAACTTAATCAAGAAGAAAAGTCTAAATTTGTTCCATGCGTTGAAAGTTATGACGCACCGGGGGCTATTTGTCCTGTTTGTGAAGCTTTTCGTGAATTGGAAAATTTAGGTATTGAGACTAAAGGTTTTTGGAAAATGAGAGCAGCCAAAATGGTTGCTATGAAAGTCTTGATGATTGAAGCACCAAATGAATATGACTTGCCTATGAACAAGATTTCTATTCTGAAAGTTCCTTTAAGCATCTTCCAGATTATTGCAACAGTTTATAATAGTCCTGATTCACCAGATGTACTTGATCCTAATACAGGTGTTGCATATGTCTTGTCACGTGGTGAAAATGAACGCCATTGGAATGTAAAACTGTTAGATTCTTCAATGCCACAGTGCGGTATTTTAGGTGGTTCAATTGAAAACCGTGACAAATTGCTTGCTGACAATGAAAACATGCAGTTAAAGAAAATCTTTAAACTTCCGTCAGATGAAAAGATGATGGATATTAAAAAGACTGCACATGATATTAAAGAAAGAATTATGAAAGCAAAGAATACTGTTGATAATTCTGTTTCTGAAATGTCTACAGTTGCGGTTTCTGAAGCACCTGCACCTATTGCTGTTACTAAACAGATTCCCATTGTTAACCCGTTGCAGCAGTCTGTTCCAACATACAATCAGCTGCCTAATGTGGTTCAGCCACAGATGGTTGTTCAGCAACCAATGCAGATGCCAATGCAGCAACCTGTTCCTGTTCAGAATATGCAGTTTGCACCAAATGTTCAGCAACCTTCTTTTAATACATACAATCAAGGTATGCAGAATACAGAAGTATTGGATGATGAAATCCCTTTTGAAAAACAGACGGTAGCGGAAACAGTCACTCAACAGGTTAAGCCTGTTGCAGCTGCCCCGTCTGTAAATATTGACTATGATAATTTAACCCCGCAGCAGAAAGCAATCATTGAACAATATCGCGACGGTTGCAAGATGCAGTGTTTTGGTCGTCATGACAAATATGACGCACTAAATAATTATGACTGTTTGATTGACCCGTTTTCTTCGAATTGTGCATTGTGCATCAAGGCGTTGACAGGTATTGATCATACAAAAGAATTGGGTATGGATTAATTGTTGCCGAAGGGTAGGTAACTAGAATTATCTACCCTTCATTTTTAATGAGGAATTTTTATGGCTAAAAAGAAAGAAGAACCTGTAAAGAGAATCGAAGACGAATCTGAACTCGACGGTTTAGATTTGGTAAGTGATCTACTTTGTGGTGATAAAGAAATTGAAGCTATCAGTGCAAATGATGTTGAAGCTGTCGATCCTAGCAAGATGATTTCAACTGGTTTGATTCCACTTGACATGGCTTTTGGTGGTGGTATTACTCGTGGTCGTACATATGAGATTTCAGGACCAGAATCTCACGGTAAATCAACATTGTGTGATAGTGTTGTAGCAAGTTGGTTGAAGACTAATAAGCACGCGCTGTGTTTGCGTATTGAATCAGAATCAACGATGGATAAAATTCGTTGTAAGATGATTGGTATTGATCTTAACCGTGTTATTGTTTTTGAAACAGCAATCATGGAAGAAGGTTATGATCAGATTGCGAAGGTACAAAATAAAGTTTATGAAAAGTATGGTGATAAAGTTCCTTTATTGATTGTTTGGGATACTTTAACAGCAGCTGGCCCTCGTCAAGAAATGGAAAGTGATGATGTTTATGGTTCAGGAATGATGCTTAATGCACGTATCAATTCACGAGAATTGCGTAAACTAAATTATCGTTGTGCACAATTTGGTCATTCGGCTATTATTATTCAGCAAGTTCGTGAAGCCGGTAAAGATATGTATGGCAATATGAAATGGTCAACAACCGGTGGACAGGCGTTAAAGCACTATTGTTCTTCACGTGTGTTTGTGAAGAGACGTGCACCTATTTATAAAGACGATAATATGAAGAATCCTATTATCGGTTATGAAGTTGAACTAGATATGTTGAAAAACAAGGTGACTGGTGTAGCAAAACCTGTTCCTGTTATTATGAATTTGATTGAAGGGTTTGATCCATATGCATCTGCAGCAGCTTTTGCAATGGAAAACGGTAATGCACAACCGTTTATTACAGGTTCAGGCGCATGGATTACTGTAATCGATCATCATAACAATGAATATTGTAAGATTAATGGAACAAAAAAGTTGACAGCAAAGCTTCGTGAAGATCCATATTTAATGAAACTGATCGAATATGCAGCATATTACAATAAATCAGCCGAGCATGAGATGTGGCGAATTAAGTATGAAACATTGTTGAAAAAACTTTATTTAGAGCTTGATGAGTTGCTTCAGCAGAAAGAAACTTCTAAAGAGTCAAAAGAAAAATCTGATGCGCTTGATAGCCAATTAGATAGTGCTTTAGATAATATTGATGTGTAAAGAATGGGGCTTTAGCCCCATTCTTTTTAAGTTGACTATTTTTGGAGTTTGTTCTAAAATAGCATAAATTTTATTAAGGATTTTAAACCATGCAAGCTTTAGATGTTTTAAGAAAATGTGCTGATAGTTACAACGTAGGTGATGTTTATACATTAACTGATGAAGATGTTCAAATATTGCAAGGTGAAGATTTTTCAGCTAATGTTGGCGATGAAGTGTCTGATGCGTTGTATGACCAAATGTATAATTTTTTCAAGCAGAAGTTTCCTGATGATGAGTTTTTCAATGAAGTTGGCGCACCTGAACGTGGTAGTAAAGTACCTCTTGAATTTACAATGGGTTCAATGAACGAATTAAAATCAGGCGATTGGGATAAATGGAAACTAGATGACGAAGAGTATGTTATCACATCTAAACTTGATGGTATTTCATGTGGTTTGACTTTCGAGGATGGTAAATTAAAATGTGCTCAATCACGTGGAAACGGTATTGAAGGTGCCGATATTACTCGTCATTATAATAAATTTAAGATCAAAGGGTATATTCCTGAAGGTAAAGTACGTGGTGAAATTATTATTCCTAAAGTGGATATTGAAAATTTCATTAATGAGGTTGAAGTAGAAACAGGAAAACGTTATAAAAATGCACGAAATGCAGTTGCTGGCCAAATGAATTCAAAAGTAGCAACAAAAGCTTTTTATAAGTATGCCAATTTTGTTACATATAAATTGATAGATTATGTTGATGAAATTTCAACTTTTAAAGAATCTTTGGATATTTTAAAGGCTGCAGGTTTTCTAGTTGCTAATGTACATGGTGTTTTAAAAGGTTCAGATATTACTGAAGATTTTTTGATTGAAACAGTAAAAGACGTTAAAGAAAATGATCCATACGAATGTGATGGTATTATTTTGACGTTGAATAAACCTGATAAAAAACATCAAGGTAATGAAACAGGTTCGCTGAATCCGAAAGATTCTAGAAAATTTAAAATTGGGGCAACAAACCTTGAAGCCAAAACTGTTGTTGAAGGTATTGAGTGGAATCCTTCAAAAGATTATAAACTGAAACCTGTAGCTATTTTGTCACCGGTTGATTTGAATGGTGTAACTGTTTCTAGAGCAACAATGAATAATTATCAATGGGTAAAAGATAATGGCATTGGTATTGGTTCAGAAGTTATTATTAAGCGTTGTGGTGAAGTTATTCCAAACGTTGTTGAAGTGTTGACTACATCAAATGATTTAGGTATTGCAGAAAATTTTGAAAAGCATTCACGTGTTGAAGGCGTTGATTTATGTCTTGATCAAGATGTTAAAGATGGTTCACTTGATGATGTTTATGCTTTAATTTCAGCTAAAAAGATTGCGTATTTTTGTTCATCGTTAAAAGTTGAACAAGCTGGTTTGGCTAATGTTATTAAGATGATGAAAACTTCTTTCATTAAAGAAAAAGATTATACTTTAGAAAACTTTTTAGTTGAACCTGAATCACGATTTATTTCAGCAATGGGTGCAAATGGAAAGAAGTTGTTTCAATCATTACGTTCGAGATTAGCTAATGTTTCTGAACCAGCTTTTTTTGCAGCTGTTGATGTTTTTGGTTCATTGATTGCTGAAAAACGTTTAGAAAAAATTTATGAAACATTTGGCACTTTAGATGTAACAAAAAAACAATTAGAAACCGTTCCTGGTTTTGCAGATGAGACAATAAAAAAATATGAAGCTGGTTTGAAGAGTCTTCGGTATTGGAAATCTTTTTGTGAAAATCAGTTAAAAGATATTGTTAAATTTAAAAATTTTGAAAAGTTGTCAGATGAGTTGTCAGGTTTAAACGTTGTCTTTACTGGTATACGTGATCAAGAAATGGAACAGTATATTAAGCAAAATGGTGGCCGTGTTTTATCATCAGTATCAAAAGAATGTAATTTAGTTGTTGCTAAAGACCCTAATTCTTCATCGTCAAAAATTAAAAAGGCAAAAGGTTTAGGTATTGAAGTAATTTCATATGATGAAGCTAAAGGTCGTTTTTGATGTTTGGGTTAGATTTTGACTATTTGACAATAAAAGACTTAAATGGTAATGTTTTGGCAAGCGGAAAGGTTGTTGGTAGGAAAACTATTTCCCGTTGTGAACATGCGTTTAATCATGTCAGTGTTGATGGAAATTTTTATTTTAATTTAGATTCAAAACAATTTCTTTTTGATAAAAGAAGCAAACCTGTTGATTTAGTTAAATTTGAGAATAGAGATAACTTGTTTAATGTTGTCGATTGGAAAGATTCTAGCGAAATAGTCGATGCGGATATTTATCGTGACAATGATATAGATGAATTAGATGAAGAAGTTTCTTTTCTTGTTGAATGTTTAAATCGTTTAGAAGGTTTAACTACAACATGTTCTTGTTGTGGACATGGTGAATTTAATTTATATGTTGACTTCGTTTTGACTGATTTGAAACCTTTATTGGTTTTGGAATACTTGATTTCGAAAGAATTTAGGAAAGATTTTAACCTTTTATTCGATAAAGATCGCGTGATCGCAGACGACAGCGTCAACTTGACGCTGTCGTCTGCGGGTAAAGGCCGTATTGCATATTTTGCTGCCAATAAATTGGCAATTAGACTTTATGAATTGACATCATAAACCTTCAACAGGTTTTACTATATAGCTACATTCACATTTTACTGAAAAGTCTTGAATAATAGAATCTGGTTTTGTCATTACTGTTTTCTGTAAAGACTTAAGCATTTCATTAAAATCTTCGAATTCACGGATACGTTTGTTGCTTACTTTTGTTACGACGTTATTTTTATCAACGACATTGTACGAACATTCAATCCATGAATCAGTTAAGATTTTTTCTTCGAGTGTTGTTTTAAACCATTTACGTTTTTTAAACATGAACGATTCACCGATTAGGTTGCTTTGAGAATTATACTTTTTCCAAGCATTCATCATTTGTTCATTATATACATTAAAACGTTTAAGTTTAAAATTAGTAGACATGTAGAGATCCTTTAAATAGTCTTTATTTTAGAACAACAATCAGAATTCTAAAATAGCGTTATTTAGGAAGCCTGAACGTTCACCGTATTTGATATACCCTAAAGGATTACAGACAACAGGTGTTTTATCAATAAAGTATGAGCATGTATTATGAACATGTCCATGGATCCATAACATGATATTGTCGTGTTCCTTTATGAAATCTTCCATATCATTGCAAAAACCTGATGTAATAGGATCAGTCAAATACTTTTGTGACGCACTTCTTAATGAAGGCGTGTGATGAGTAACGATGATAAATCGTTTTTTAGGATTCTTTACTAAACGATTATGAATGTATTTTTTAGCAAGGTTATGTAACGTTACAACATTTTTAGGTGTTAAGTATGAATCATCATTGTATAAAATTGAACGAAAATCATTTAGAGACCTATTACATAATTTCATGTGTTCTTTCTGACTATTAAAGATATTGAAATCCGTCCATAATGTTGTACCTAAAACAATAATGTCATCAAAATGTTTTTCTTCATTTTGCAAGAATGATACATTTCTATTTAGATGAAATTCATTACGAAGTTCATTTTCAGTTTCTGTTAATGTTTTGTTAACGCCATAACATAAATGATTACCACCAATGAATACAGCTTGTTTTTTAGTCCAAAAGGGGTTTTCATAAAAGCTTTTAGTTGCTAGCAGACTTCCGGTATCACCTGCATCAATGAATAAATCAGCTTTTTCAGAAGTGTTCAAAATTTCAGCAGGTGTTTGAATGTGGTTAATGTCGGCATGTACATCAGAAAAGATTTGAATTTTCATTGTTGTTCCAAATAAATATTGACAGTTGTCGTTGCTTGTAGTAATGTTTTATCAGATTTTTGATAGGAAGTAAAGATGAAACTAGATTTTCAGCGTTATAATATTTTTCCTGAATTTCGTAAATATCAGGAAGAAACCATTCAAAAGATTGTTGATTTTTGCACAAAATCTTCAAAGAAGTTTTTGTTTGTGCAAGCACCTACAGGTTCAGGCAAATCTATTATGGCGTATGTTGCGGCACGTTATTTAACAGAAGATTCAAAACGTGTTAAGAGTGGTTATCAGGCGAAAGTATATTCAGAAGATGATTATTATAAAACAATTCGTAATGTGTATTTACTAACATCTAAAAATCTTTTGCTTGATCAATATTATCGTGATTTTAATCGTTATATGCCTATTTGCAAGGGGCGTGGCCATTATTTGTGCAATATGGATCATAAACCGTGCAATGAAGCGGCTTGTTTAAAGAGCAGGAAACCATCAGCACTACCTTGTTATGATTCATGTGTATATCAAATTGCTAAACGTAGAATGATGGCCGCTGATGTTTCAGCTACAAACTTTTCATATTTGTTGAAGCTTGTAAAATCAAAAACGTTTGTTTGTAAAGATTTATGCATTGTTGATGAGTGTCAAGCAATGGAATCTGTTTTGCGTGATGAGTTTGTTGTGCAAATGACTGAAAGCACTTTACAGATTATTAATAATTTAAAAGAAGATATGCGAAAAGGTGTAGAAAGTGATATTTTGCCAATTTGCATGCATAAACTTGAAAAAAATAATTATAATTTTAAAAAGATAAACATCACAAAAGTTGATTACAATAGCCTTGAAGATGTAAACAAATTTGTTGAAGGTGTGTGTGCTGATGTAGGTAGTTTATTTTTTGGTTTGTCTGCAGCATTGGATGATTATACAACTGAATTTTGTGGTGGTGACGAAGCTGTTGCTGTTCAAAATAAAGAGTATAAAGAGTTGATTAAAAAATGTGATTTCTTAAAGCATTTGCAGTCAACTATTCGTGATTATATCTCATTGAGAACATCTGTTGAGTGGGTTGTTTGTGAACATAAAACAGCAAAGGGTTTTATTACTGGTTTCGAGATCAAGCCAGTTACAATTGAATTATTAACAACTCAATTATTTAAAAAGATTGCTAAAAAGAAAGTTGTGATGATGTCTGCCACTATTGGCGATCCGAACAGGTTTGCTAAAAGTTTAGGTATTCCATCTGATGATTTTGAGTTCATTGATGTTCCAGCAACATTTCCTATTGAAAATAGACCTTTTGTAAAGTGGCCTATTTGCTCAATGTCGTATAAAAATATGGATGAAAACATGCCTAAAATAGCTGAAGCATGTGATGCAATTTTGGAAATGTATCCTGAACAAAAAGGAATTGTTCATTCTGTATCTTTTAAAAACGCTATTTACTTGCGTGACCATATGAAGAATAGTGATAGAGTGTTAATTCATGATCAAGTGAGCAAGAATTTTGTTTTGGAAGAGTTTATGAAATCATCAAATAAAGTTTTGATTTCACCTTCATTAATTGAAGGGTTTGACTTTAAGGGTGATTTGTCAGAATTTCAAATTTTTATTAAAGTTCCGTACTTAAGTTTGGGTGATAAAGTTGTTGCGAGACGTTTACAGCTAGATGAAGAATGGTATATTAACAGTGCTGTTTTGCAAATTTTGCAAGGTGTTGGTCGTTCTGTCCGTTCTGAAACAGATGTCGCAGCTACATTTTGTCTTGATAATAATATCAATTTCTTGTTAAGCAGATATAAACATTTGTTTACAAAAGATTTCTTAAATACAATTGTTAGCGTTTCGGATTTTGCATAAATGCAGTTAGAAGATAAAAAAGTAAAAACAATAGCAAGTGCATTTGAAGTGTCTGAAGATTTAGTAAAGTCTATTTTAGATGCATATATGGCATTGACGTTGAATAACATTTTGGTTAATAAAGATGATCAAACAATGTTTGGTGTTATGAAACTTGATCGTCAAAACAAAATGTTGCAAATTGTTGATAATACTGATTATATTGACAATATTTTCACAGGCAACGTATCGCCAGAAATTTTTAAAAGGTTCTTGCTATTTGGAAACAACAAAATCTAGTAGCAATAATGTCTTTAAAAAAACGTGATTTTAAGCATAATCAGGAAATAAAAAAGTCTGATTTATGTATTAAAATAAATACAGTTTATGATAGTATAAAAGATAGCAAGGATTTCAATGTATATTATAATTCCTTGCATGATTTGCTTAAAGAGTTTTTTACAAAAGAGTATTGTTATTCAAAAGGAACCTTGCCATATCCTGATTTTGATGAAGAGATGGTTGAGGATTTCATGATGAATTGGCAACGTCAGGGATTTTCTTTACGTGCAAGAGAGAAGAAGAAAAAGCCTTATAAGACACTAGTTGATAAATTATCAAGTGATGAAGTTAAACGAGCGTCGCATTATCTTAATCTTTATGAGTATAGACGTAAGTTGTGTGATTTTGATAAATATACAGTCCCTATTAGCGAACATTTAGATTATGCGTATTCTTTAATAGATGATAGGAATAAGTATAAAAATATTGACGATTTAGTTTGTCGAGAATTAGAGCGTATTTATGATAACAATTTATTTGTTGAAGATAAGTTAAATTTTCATATATTTGTTTTTATTTCAATGTTTTTGGGTTCTTTTGATTTAGAGTACATTTATTCAAGTTTGTTTTACAGATTAACAAAAGAAGATTTTTTGTTGAATGCCGTAAAATGTAACGTGAAGAATGCAGTCAAACGAATCGAGAGACGACTAGATGGCATTGAAAGCAACGAAGAAGTGTGCAAAAGTCCTGAACAGTGAAAACAGTTTTTTGTATTTAGCATTATCTGTTTTATCTGAAGAAGGGTATCCTTCAATATCTGCGATTTGTGCTGTCATTGGTCCTACAAACTTTTTACGTTTAGTGACAGTTTTAGGTGGTGCCAATTTAAAAATTCCTTCGTCAATGGAATTGTCTACGTCAGTTGTGGCAGCGTTGTACCTTTATCACCTATATGTTGAGCCAATGTCCGAAAAAGATTTTATCCAGGCGTATGAAATTGATTTAGTAACTTTAATGGCTATTAAGAAAAGAGCAAAACAATGGATAAAGTCAATGAAAGATAAAGGTATTAATGTTCGGTATTTATTACAAAAAGCTGTGGATTTAAAATAATGGCAAATTTTTATAATGATGATTTTGATGAAGATATTGTTCCTGTGAATGCAAGCTTTTCTACAACGATGAGTAGTGCCGACGATTATAATCGTGATGAAAGTAACAAAAATACTTTAGGAATTTTTAAGTCTGTAATAAATTTTGCGAATGCTTTAAAAGAAATTAATACTAAAGAAACTGCGCAAACTTTAAAAAATATGACTGATTTTATTTCGCAGACATATTTGAATTATAGATTTCAAAATGGTTTGATTGCTGAAGATATGAAACGAAATCTATTGTCACGCTTTAATGAAGTTATGGTTTCTTGTACACCTGCAGAATTAACAGATATGTATCGTGCTATTAATGAAGCTGGTGTTGCAGACCTTGATAGAATTTTTGGTGCACGTTCTGGCGGTATTAATATTAACATGCAAGGCCCTACTCATAATGTCTATGACAACCATGTTGAGAATCAATTGAATCAGCAGCAAAATGTATATAGCAACAATGAAAGCGTAATGAAATCACTTGAACCAAAAACTGTTAGCAGTATGACTAAAATGGCGGAAGCTGCTGGTGTTTGGGGACAGATAGGTGTGCCAAGGCAAAATCAAGTGGAATATAAACCTGCTGAAAAAATACAGACTGGTACTGAAAAGATTGCAAATATGCTTGATGCCACTTTTCATGAAATAAAAGCAGAAGAAAAGAAAAAATTAAACGAAGAATAATTTTGAATATTTTCTAATAGGTTTCTAATGGTTGAGATTTTACATAATAATTATCAAATTCCTGTTTATTCTGTTGAAGATCAAGAAAACATTATTAACTTGATTCATTCTAAAGAATTTAATGATATTTATTCTTTTTATTCTGAACAAATTCCTCGTGGTTCACGTTTAGAGCAATTGCCTGATTTTGAAAAAAGAATGGGTTTCTATTTGTATTATACAGGTCAGGAACAATTCTTAAATCAGCTTGATGTCTTGTTGTATAAAAAGCATATGCCGACTATTCAAGAATTCTTGAAAGATGATGCATATATGGGTAATTCGTATGCAATTATTTATCCATACTGGCGACAAATTTTAGCAAAAATATTTGACCCATCAAATCAGTATTTCGAATGTGTTACTGGTGATACAGAAATTCCATTAATGGATGGTTCAGTAAAAACTGTAGCAGATTTATGTTTATTTGGTTATGAAGGTTGTTATGTATACACATGGAACGAACAAAAGCATTCTGTCGAACCTGGTGAAATAGAAGGCATTCAATATAGTGGTGAAAAGAGAGTTTATGAAATAACTTTAGACAATGGAAAGGTTTTTAAGTGCACTGGAAATCATAAATTTTTGAATAGAAATAATAAGTGGGTATTGACAAAGGATTTAAAAGTAGGTGATTCATTAATGCCTTTTGAAAGATTTGTAGAAGATAAAACTGCAAAAGGTGTAAAATCATATGAAAAAGTAATCATACCTTCAAAAAATTCTGTTGTAAATTCAGAATACACACATCGTTTAAGTGCATTGTGGAAATATGGTCGAAAATATAAAGCGCCTGTAAAGAATATGAATGAAAGGGTACGTTATGAAGTTATACATCATAAAGATGGTAACAAATATAATAACAACCCAACTAATTTAATTTATTTAGATAGTAAGACGCATCTAGATTATCATACAAAATTCGCAAGAAAACAATTAAAATTGTATAACGAAGCTTATAAGAATGGTGTCAAAGAAGTTGTTGATTCTATAAAAAATAGGTTAAGAAAGGGTTCAGTAAACAGGTGGTCAGACGAACAACAACATAAGTTAGCTTCAGAACGTATGTCATCGCGGAATCTGCAAGATAATTATGCTTCCAAAATTTCTGTTGCTTTTTGGAACAGTGAAAAAGGTGCATTATTAAAAGAAAATTTAAGAATAAAACAAAGAGAGAAAAACTTAAAAAATAATCCTTCAGCAAGGTTAGATATATCAAAGGAGCGTTTTATTGAAACTTTAAAAGATAGTTTTTCATTAAGAGAAGTTGAAAGAAAATTAAATTGTTCCAGATGTTATATAATCAATAAGTTAAAATTTTATAATATCAACCATAAAGATATATTAAAAAAAGTGACTGAAGAAGAAGTTAGACACTTATTAAGTTGTGGCTATACTATAGATGAGTGCGCAAGTAATACTTGTATTAAAGTAAAGACTTTAAAGGCCTGGTGCAATAAGTTTGATATTAATACAAAAGACGAAATTAAATATAATCATAAAATTGTTAGTATAAAATTGTTAGAAAAAAGCGAATCTACTTTTAACGTTTGTATTCGTGGTAATCATAATTTTGCAATAGACAGTGGAGTATATGCTTCTAATTGTGTTTTTCGTGGAAGTATTGGTTGTTTGTCTGGCGATACAAAAATATTATCTGATAATAAATTAGTATCCATTGAAAATTTAGCAAGTTTAGGCGAAGATAATGAATTTAATGTTTTATCGTATGACATTAAAAATAATGTATTTGTAAAAGCAAAAGCTTTTAATGCTCGTTGTACTGGAAAGAATAGAAAAGTATTAAGTGTTAGTCTATCTGACGGAACAACGTTAGAATGTACGGGTGATCATAGATTTCTATTGAGTTCAGGTCATTATGTTGAAGCAAAAGATTTAAGAAAGAATGATATTTTGTGCTCAAATAGTGGTAGTGTTACTGTTAAAGATGTGCATGATTTTGATAAAAAATGTGAAGTATATGATATAGAAGTACCTGTTTATCATAATTTTGCTGTAGTAACGGATTCAGGGAATTTAATTATTTTACACAATTCTGGAAAATCGACCATTGCGCGTAGAGGTTTAATTTATGCACTTTATCGTATATGTTGTTTAAGATCACCCCATAAGTTATTTAATATTGCGCCAGATACTGTTTTATCTGCTTTGATGATTTCTGTTACGTTACAGCAAGCACAAGATACAGCGTTGAAACCTGTGCTTGAAATGATTCGTAATTCACCGTGTTTTCATGAAGTACGTAAAATGACGGCATTTGATTCATTTGGGCCAAACGATCCTGTTCCGTTTTGTCGTCAAGGAAATGGCATTAGGTTCCCAAATAACGTGTATTTGTCTGTAGGTTCAAATATCAATCATATTATTGGTTATAGTGTCTTTGGGTCGATCTTTGACGAAGCGGAAGAAAAAGATTCATCCGAAGCGTTTAAACTATATACAGGTTTACGTGAACGTATTAGATCACGTTTCTTAAATTCATCATTAATTTATTGCGCGTTGATTTCGTCATCTAAATCAAAATCAGGAATGGTTTGGGAATATATTCACAAAATTAAACCTGATGACCCTGAAACATTACTGCTTGATCCTGCTATTTGGGAGGTGAAGGGTGATGCTTTAGGTTTATCTGGAAAACATTTTTGGATTTATATTGGCACTAAAACACACCCGTCAAAAGTGTTACCTGAAGAATATAATGATGTACCTTTAGATAAATTGAATTATGTTCCGCCAGCAGGTTGTGAATTATTAGAAGTTCCTATTGAATATAAACGTGAGTTTGAAAATAATATTGAAGCAGCTATTCAAAACATTGCAGGTAGAACAACAGATACGTCTGATAGACCTTTTGATGATTTGTCCCGTATCGGTGATTGTAAACAATTGTTACCTGAAGTTCATTTAGAAGCGCCTTTAGGTGATCAGATCCCATTGATTGATAAATTGCCAAAAGAGTTATTTCAAGAAACAACGTTAGGGCCGCGTTTAGCAAGGTATCCAAATGCACCAAGATTTTGTTTTTCTGAAGATACAAAAGTAAAATTATTATCTGGTATTTCGAAAACAATGAAAGAGTTGTCAGATGATTATAAAAATGGTGTAGAAAATTTTGTTTATTCATGGGATTGTAATAAAAATAAGTGGTGTGTAGGTAAAATTGTTTTTGCTGGTGTTACAAAATCAGTAAACAAACTAGCAAAAGTAACATTAGATGATGGAAGTATTATAAAGTGTACGCCTGATCATAAATTTTTGTTGAAATCTGGAGTGTATAAACCAGTATCAGAAATTGATTTTAATGAAAGTTTGTTGGCTATTTACAAAAGTGACTTTGGTGATTTAATTGACTTGTTTGTTGTTAATCATAAAATCAAAAGTATTGAATATATTGATTATCCAAATTTTATTGATGTATATGATTTAACTATTGAAAATAAAGAAAAAACACATAATTTTGCTTTAGATGCTGGTGTGGTTGTTTCCAATTGTCATGTTGATCTCGCTTCACAGTCAACATCTCAAGCAGGTTATTCGTTGTGGCATAAAGAATATATCGTAAATGATTTGGGGGAACATCAAACTGTTTTCGTTGCTGATTTTGTGTCATGGATTTCAGCGCCAAATAGAATTGACCATGATGCTATTAAACAGTTGTCATTAGATTTACGTGATAAAGCAGGTGTATATATTAAAACCATTTCGTACGACCAATTTCAATCGGAATATGTAAGACAGTCTTTACAGCAGCATCATGAGTTTGAAAATGTACGCTATCAATCTGTTGATCGTGATATTACAGCATACTTGAATTTTGCACAGTGGATGATTACTGGCCGAATTAAAGTAGGTGATTGCCCATATTTACGTGAACAGTTAGGATATATTGGTGTTGCAGACAAAAAGCTAGTAACAACGCACAAAAAAGATATGGCTGATAGTTGTTTGTCATATGATACAAAAATCTTTTTATTGTCTGGAAAAGTTTTAACAATTGAAGAGTTGTATCATTCCGATATTGAACATGAATGGGTTTTGGCATGTGATTGTGAAACAAAACAGTTGAAGCCAGTTAAGATTGAGCGTGTTTTAGAAAAGTACACACCTGAAACATTATTACAGTTCACTTTAAGCAATGGTAAAACTTTTGCATGTACGGATGACCATTTAATATTAATGAAAGATGGAACATACAAACATGCTGAAGAAATCATACCATATGATGAATTGATGCCATTCAATTATTATCATGAATTAAATTATCATGATCGTTATAGAAAAGTTGTTAATCCGTTTAAAGGAACATCAAAATTCCTATACAAAATCGTTTCACAAGATTTATTGTCTAATGCAATTGCTGAAGCTAAAAAACGTGCTGTTGTTGACGGCAGTAAGTTTACTGTTATTCATCATAAGTCGCACAATAAAAATGATGACAGACCTGAAAATTTAGTTCCATTAACAAATATTGAACATACAAATTTACATGCAATGACAGGTCGTGAAATTAAGGCGTTCCATGATAGGACTGTTATGAAACGTGCTAGAACAAAAATCATCAATGAAGGTTTAGCGTTGATGAAGCAAGTTAACCCTGAAGGGTATAGACGATATTTGTTGAAGCATGATTTAGGTGACAAACTAGCTGAACAAAAGTCAAAAGTTGAAAACTTGCATGTATATGTAACACAAATAACAAGAATTGAGAATTCGAAACCTGTTTATGATATTGTGCTGAATTCTATCCATAATTTTGCATTAGATTGTAATGTGTTTGTTCACAATTGTGTTGGTGCAGTTAATAATGCATATTTGGATGCAACACCTGTTGAATTTCCATATATTGAAGCTAAAGCGCCTGAAGTAAAGGCGGAGGATAGTTTTAATTATGATGCGAAAAGACAAGAAGTTATTGAAATTTAAGGAATAACACGATGGTTGATGTTTGCTTGATTACTGATGAAGGTTATGCTGATTATACATATGTTTGTATAAAGAGTATGTTATTTTCAAAAAATAAAGCAAGTAAATATAATGTATTTGTGTTATTAGAAATTCAAGACAATTCATATAAATTTGTTGAAAAGAAATTAACATCACTATCATGTAGAAATTTTAATATTAAATGTATTAAGGCATCCAGCGAAAAGTATAAATCATTTGAATTGTCTGGGTTCCATGTAAAGTCAGCAGATTTATTAAAATTTGATTTGATGAATATTTTTACAAATAAAGATAAATTGTTGTATTTGGATGGCGACATTATTGTCAATAAAGATTTATCTGATTTGTTTAATATAGATTTATGTGATAATTATTTTGCGGCGAACTATCATGCAGCATCAACAGATGAAACAAAGCACCGTATAGGTTTATCATTAAAACATGTTTATAATGCAGGTGTTTTGTTATTCAATTTAAAAAAGATGCGTGATGAAAATCTTTATGAAAAATTGATAGAAACTAGAAAAACCAATGAGTATATTTTAAAAGCGAAATCATTAGATCAGTTGACATTTAATTTTGTTTGTAAAGAGCATATAAAAGAATTTAATCCAAAACATCATTTAATGTTTAGGAATAATTGGGATTTAAATCTTTATAACAATACATATCATACAAATTATCAGCATTTTAATAATGTGATAAATGATGCGACAATTATACATTTTGTAGGTCCTGATTGTAAACCGTGGAAGACCACTTCAAAAGCACATGATTTATGGAAGTTTATTGAAAATGAAAATTCATTGAGTGGTTTAAAAGTATATGATGAATCAAATTATTTTGAATTAAAACCAAAGTCAAATAGTGTAATTGTTTTTTCTTTTGATAGTAATGTTACAGATCCGGCAATTGTTGCAATGTATTCATTATTGGAAAACGCAAAAGATACTATACACATTATATGTTGTATATCTAATGATGTTTGCATTTTTAATAGAGCGAGAATTGTTAATCATTTAAAAGCTGTTAACAAAAAGTTTTTCATTAGTTTTATTGATGTTGAAAGCGTATTACATAAAAGTTTTGATCAAGCATTTGTTGTTCGAGGGATTACAAAACCGGCATATTATAGATTGTTTATGAGTAGCTTTTTGCCGAATTTTAAAAAGGTAGTTTATTCAGACATTGATGTTGTGTTTAAAAAAGATATTTTTGATGTTTATTCTTTAGCTAAAGACAATAAAGCATATTATGCGGTTCCTTCCGTTAATTTGTCAGTACGTTCAAAGTTTGATGGGGATACGTGGAATTATTATTTTAATAGCGGGTTTCTAGTTGCTAATTTAGATAGAATTAGACGGCTTGATAAAACAGATGAAATTGATGATTTGGTTGCAAGAAAGCTTAATTTTCAAGATCAAGATATTTTAAATAAAGTATATAAAGGTGAAATTGGGAAAGTTCCGCCTTCATATTGTTTAATTCCGTCAGCATATACAAATGAAGAAAGTAACAAATATTCACATTGTTGTGGCAATGATTTGTTTTCAGTTGACGAAGTAAATCAATTATCAGCCCCTCATATTATACATTATGCTGGAGTTAAGCCGTGGAATAATAATAAAATAAATCTTGCTGATGAATGGCAAGTATATTGTGATAAAATATTTGACGGTAATTTCACAAAACTTGTTGAGTTGAAAGAAGAAAAGCAAGTTGTCAACGTTACTCAAGTTGAATTGTCAAAAGTTATTGGTAAAGAGTATTTGATAAAAAGGTTGGCTGGAATAAGGTCTTTCCAGTTGAATATAAACGATTTTAGACCTTGTTGTGTTGTCAGGTCATTTGATATGCAACATGAAGTGGTTTTTAGCTGTCGTGATGATTTTAGCAGCAATAACAAAAAGAAAAAGTTAATTGATTTAAAAAGACAGTCCAAAATAGTGTTAGTCGAACAGTATATAAAAGGTTCTTTTGATGTAACTGTTGATGCATGGCTAAATGTTTCATGTCAAGATAATTTAAGCAGTAATATTGAAGCAAAACTAATTGACTTGTCTAAACGTTTAATAATGCAGTTTCCGCAGTTTAGGTATTTGGATTTTCTAATTGCAGGTGATAAAGTGTATTTTAAACGTTTTAGAAATGAGTAGTTACATTTATGTAATGTCAAATGGAGAAGCTTTTAAAGTAGGGTTGTCAAAAGATCCTAAAAGAAGATTGCGCCAATTGCAAACAGGCAATCCTAAAAAGTTATCTTTAAAATATTTTGTAGAAATAGAAGTCGCGCCTGTCAAAATCCTTGAATCAATAATGCATCGATATTTGAGACTGAATCATTTAACTGGCGAATGGTTTAATGCTGATTTCACAACAATAAAGAATTTGCTTGATTTTGTGAAGATTCGCTACGATAATGAAGAAACAGAGCGTGAGTTTAAATTAGGAATTTTGGATTACGAAGCATGAAATCACCTGAAGAAAATAAAAGAAAATTTGATGCAGAACAGCAAATTCGTTTTGTGCAAGATCGTGAAGAGTTAATAGATTTTGTTCGTGATTTATGTGCAGCTTCGAATTTAGGTAAAGATTTTGTAGATAGTTTTATTGTGCGTTTAGATAGATTAGTTGATTTAGGTCGCTATTTAAATGTAAAAGATACATTTGTAGAAGATTTACAAAATAAAAAGACAAATGAAGATAACTTTTTTGATGGAGTTGATTTAAATGCCCTTGATTGATTTAACTGAAGAGTTGACATTTAAAATTAAACATTATGATGATTCCGTTTATGAGCAAGTATTGGAGCAGTTTTTTGATACTTTAGGGTATTGTATCAATGTAGTAGATAAAGCCAGCAAGAATCATGCTGTTGGTATCAATAGTTATATTGTTATGTTAAATCATAAAAAGAGTGAATTCACGGTAGAGATTCCTGAAACTTTTCCAAATATTATTTTTAAATTAAAAAAGAGTAAAAGTTTAAAATTAAGTGATAATCATCGTGATGAAATTCTGTCATTTGTTTTATCAGCACATACTTTTGTGGCAATTGCTAAACGTATAAAAACATTTCTTGATTTGGAGAAAGAGTCAGTTGGAAAAAATGCTGAATTTAAAGAAGGTTTTGTCTATTTTAATTTAAAAGGTGTTGAGCTTTTTGTAGACCCTGTTCAGAAGTTAACTGAAGAATTTAATATAAAGTTTGAAACTGTCACTGAAAATGGTCAATTGTTTTTTAAAGTACCTGTAGAACGTTTGATGCAGTTGGGATATACAAATACAGAAATTTCAACAATTATGCATTTGATTATTTCAGCATTTAAATATGTGTACACTGTTGAATCATGCGGTCAAGATTTTATTAAGCGTTGCCAATTAAAAGCTGAATTGGAAAAGTGGAAAAATACAGCAATTCATTCTGTAGATGAAATTTTAAAAAATAGGTGATTTATGGATTTAAATGATTTAGAGATTGATAATGAGCATGAGCTAGTAAAATCTCATTCATGTTCTGGTAGGATGGAAAGACGTTATTCAGAACAATTGTGTGATTTGTTTTATGAATATAGAGACTTTTTATGCAATGTTTTCGAAGTAGGAGATATTAGTTTCATTAATGTTTGGAAAAAACGTTTTGGTTTTATAGAAAAAAACTCTGATTTTTACGATCTTTTGTTAAGCAATGAAAAGTTTACACAAACTATTGGTGATGATGAGACTTCGTTTACGGGGCATGTTTGTCGTTTAGGTGATGTTACATATATTGTTGTCGAATGGATGCTTGAAAAGAATACATTCAACCCTGTTATTTACATTCGAAAAAAAGAAGAATTATCGTTGTAAAATAAAAGCGGGTTTAAAACCCGCTTTTATTTTTATCTTCGCAATTTTTGGATGATTGGTTTCTTTTGAGTTTCTTCAAATTTAGCTACTAATTGACCAAGAGTTTGGTTTTGATGAAGTCCTGTAAAGATTTCACCATTTTTAAAGATTGGTTTAATTTCAAAAGGTTCATAGCCTTTTTCAACATCACGTCTTTCACTATATTTTTTGTATTCATAACTAAAGACAGGTTGCTTTTCGCCATTAATTTCTTTAATACCTGTTAATGTGACTGCAATCACGCTGTCTGTGAAATCAGAAGATTTTATTGTTTGAATATCTTTATTGTTTTCATTTTGAAGGATTTTAGCAAAGATGTAATATACAGTATCACCAATCTTTTTGCCTTTAAAATCATCAAGGATATCTTTTTCCGTTAATGAGACGTCTTTTGGAAAGATATAGCGAATATCTTTATCTTTATTTGCTTCGCTGTTAACAATATTATTAATAGCATAGCTTGTTGTACCTATGTTATTATTTTTAATAAAATTTAAACATTCTACAACGCTGGATTTGTCTGTTGTTGGAAAATCAAAACCACCATCAATCAGAAATTCTTTTAGAATAGGATATCGATCATCGTTTTTGTTTGCATTCAACAAATCTTCCACGCTAACATCGTAGTACGTGTCATTCTTAAGTTTTGATTCACTTGATTGTTCACGCACTGTAATTGAATATGTTGATTGAAGATTACTGTCTTTAGCAATAAATTTAACAACCGCCGATATGTTGTGTGGCTTTTTACCTGTAAAGTTAATAACTAAAGGAAGAAAATGATCTTTAAAAATATCGTTTGATGTCAAATTTGGATCATTTCTATTAACAGTTATTACTTCTTTCGGAAAAACTTTAGTACCAATGCATTGGTTGATTATTTCACGTAAACTATCTCGCTGTTCTGAAGGTACCAAGTAATCATCAATAGCAGATTCAGGGTTTCTTTTTGATGAAAGCTTCATATAATATGCATCATCAAGTTTGGAAATTGTTGCTATATAGTCGTTATTCGGGAAGTCAAATGTCATTTCGTCAACAACGCCATCATTTAAATCTGATAGTCTTTTTTCAAAATCTTCTTTACTGAAGAATTTGTTTGAATCAACTTCATTCTTTTGCGAGAAGTTCATTTGCTCAAGTGAATTTAAGACATTCATGACGGTTGGTTCGTTTAGACGCATTTTAGTAGAAGGTATACCTTGTTTCATTAATGTAATGGTATCGCCGTTGTTAATCAATTCACCATCTTTTGTAATAGTTAATGCATATGATGTTTGCTGTTGTTGTGTAGCAATTACAGTTAAACCGTTTCTTAATTCACATGCTTTACCTTCATCATCTTTAATAGCATCAAATGTATAGTAATGCGAAAGTTTGGAAATATTTTTAGCAATCTCTGCGATTGTACTGTATTCATTATTTGTTTTAGCAAAATGGACACTGATTTCTTTTGAATCACCGTTACTAGTTGTTTCTAAAACATATCCTGCATTTAGATTGACGAATGCTAAATCATTTATTGATACTTCTTTGTCAGTATTTTTAAGCTCAATAGCAATAGTTAATTCACTGTCATTATCATTAATAAATGTAGTTTTATTGTTTTCGTCTTTTTGTAATGCACCAATATTTTTTCTAAATAAAGGCAGAACAAACGTTTCGACTTCATTTTTATTATATGTTTTGACTATTTCGTTGTTATTATTACGTCCAATTGCATATATTTCGAATAACTTAAATTTGCATTGAAAATTATCTTTCAACAGTTTAAGGTCGCTGTTTTCAAGCTTTGAGTTTGAGTATGCTTGATTGTTAAAGATTAAAATCGTTGAACCTTTGTATTTATTACAAACATTGAATATGTCTTTAGAAGATTTGTCAACGCCTTCAGATGGTGCCAGGAAATTAGTAGTACCTGATATCAAATCTTCTGTTAAGATTTCTTGCATACTCTCATTGTATAAACGTTTTGCTTTATAAAGACGTAAGGCATCATTGTGCGGTGTATGAATACCATCATAATATGGATTCAAGTTTTCTAAACGAGCTTTTTCTGTTAACATAAAGTATTGTGTATTGTTTACGAACTTTGCACAGTTTGTATCTTCTTGCTGTAAACCGACAAATTCACACGCTTCGTTTATGTTTTTGAAAATTTTAGTTTCAGAATCGCTGTGGAAAATAAAACTTTCAGTTAATGTTTTGTCGACATGAGGAACTAGCATTGCAATTGCTTTTTGAGATTCGTCAAGAATCAAGCAAATTGGATTTTCAGGATTTTCGTCGTCTGATAAAAGTTCTGGTTTCCATTCTTTTAATGTTGTAAATTTTAAAGAATATTTTGACATTATATACAATCCCTGTTGACAAAAACTTAATTTTAGAACAATATTGTTTTGTTCTAAACATAAACCTAAATTGTCTATAGGGCTTTTGATGAGTATATTTAAAGACCTTCTAAATAAGCAAAATGAGCTTCAAAAAGATGAAGCAAAAGAGTCTGTCAACAAAGTAACTATTCCTGAAGGAATTACATTTACAGATGCAAACAAATCAAAAATTGTTTTGTCTGTTGTTGGTGATAGTTTAAAAATAACAAAAGTTATAAGAAAAAATAGTTGTTATGTTACAGAAGACATTTTACTAAAAAAAGAGTATATTCCTTTTTTAGGCAAAATTCTTTTGAATTTTTATAACGATGGCAATTTAAATAAAATTAAAGAAAAACTAGAAGTGGATGATGAAAATGCCTTTGAATGAAAAAGAAGAAGCATTGCTTTCAAAATGTGATGAAGCTTTAGAGTTGCTTTATGATTACTTTCAATATTCAAGCAATTCAAGACCTGACGAATATACAAATGAATTAATGAATAAAATGACAAATGCAGTCAAAGCGTCAATTCGTTTTAACAATGCGTTAACAAAAGCTTTGGAAGACAAAGTTGTTGTGTTGTCACCACAGGCTTTAAACATGTTAAACTCTTTCTATTCATATTATGATCAGGTCCCTAAAAAAGAGTCTGATGTTGAAGATATTGGTGGATCTGCATTAATGGAAGTTTATACAGGAATTATTCAGAACATTACGCCAATTGCATTGTTGATTTCAACTGAATTATCAACAAAGTGATTTAATCCAAATTTTATATATTTTTGAAATTTGGTTGTTCTATTTGTTGAACTGCTAAAATATTGCGGAGATTAAAATGGTCGATTATCTTGATAATCTTTTTGAATCAGTTGTTAAAAAAGCTGAAAAAAAGAAAAAGATTGCAGAAAGCAAACAGGCTGCTATCGCACTAAAAGAAGCGAAGATGTCTGAAATTCCTCATGAAATTGACAACGTCATTCATTCTTTAGCGCAAATTAGAATCGATATGGAACACTTACAGACAACTTGGTCTGCTGCAGGTTTCAATGATTTAACACCGCTAGCAGAAATTATTAAAGGCGTTGTTGATTTGACGAACTTTGTTTATATGCAAGGTGCGTTGTTAGCTGATCAACAGATTGGTAAACAACCTGTTGAAGGTTTACCTGTGCCAGTTGAGGCGCCTGTAGTTGCGCAAGAATCTGAAGGTTCTTTGAAAGAAGATGACTCTGATAGTGAGTTAGATGTTTCTGAAATGGAAGCAAATTTATCAGATGCTCAAGATGCTTTTGATCAGGCTGATGAAACAGCTCAATCATATGAAGACGTTGATCTTTCTTTAGAATCTGCACCTGAAGCTGAAAAAGAATGTTCAGATATTGATGGAAAAGAAATTACGTTAGCAGAGTGCGAAGCTTTGTGTGCAAACCCTGTTAATGCAAATTTAAGAAAAGCTTTTAAGAAGTGTTGTTCCGATTTTCGTCATAATAGACCTGAAGGATCAAATGGTGAAATTGTTAAGATTATTTTAACACCTCGAAACAATTTACGTTTGATGTTTGATGGTTGTGATCGTCCAGCATTTGCTTATTGCGATGGTGAATCTTTAATTTAATTGGAGAGTATTATGATCCTTTATGAATCTAGAAAAGCGACAGCTGCTTGCCGTAAATCTTTTATTGAAAGTGTTTATGGTGAATCTGAAAGCTTGTATGAGTCAGTGTTCAAAGATGCTGCTGATTTAGAAGCATTTATGAATACTTTAGTTAAACCCGCCTTGCCTGAAGGTTGGGAAATGAGTGGTGATATTGTTGTTGATGACAATGGTGTTACCCGTGACGACGTCATTCTATACAAAGAATTAGAAGACGGCGCATTTTGTGTTTTGTCTGCTTCTTTGGTTGATGGTAAACCTTGGGTTGCACCTGAATATAGCATTGAGTTGACAAATACAAAGAATCCTGAAGAAGAAAATGAAGAGGAAGATTCTTCATACGTCTTTTCTTCAGATGATTTGCAGGAATTCAACAGCATTTATAACTCTATGATTAATGAATATGTTGGTCGTAGTTATGATTTTGGTACAGAACATGACCCTTTAAAGGCTTTAACATCTTTTGTTGGTGTTGACGCTGAAGACAAAGATTCGTTACGGTTTGCGTTAGCAAATAAAGTTCGTGATGAACAGCCAAATGATCGTGTTGCGGAACCTGCAGTTCCTGCTGAAAACGAAGATTCTGCGTCAGCAGAAGGTGAACAGCAAGAAGAACAACCTGTCGAAGATGAAGGTTTGATTTCCGATTCTGTCAAACAGGAAGCAAAAAACGAAATTGATAGTTGGTCTTAATTTTTAGTTAGATCAATAAAAATAACGCCGTGTGTTTTTTAAAACACACGGCGTTGTTCTTTTTTGTAGTGTGTTTTTAATCTATTCGAGCTGTCGTGGAAGACTTTTTAAATGATTAAATTGAATAAACTTGTAACCGAATCAATTTCCGGCGTAAATGTTTTAGTTTCATATGATGAACCATCACAAACTTTTAAAGTTTGCAGTAAAGATAAAAATGAAGTACTCATTGAAGGTGATGAAATTCATGTGTGTACATTTCTTGAAGTGAATGGTGCGAGAATTTTTGCACCACGTTTTATGGCGAACTATCCTGAAGAAAAAGTAAATAAAAACAATGCTGATATGTCCCATATGTCACCTTTTAGTTTGCTAGAATTTTTGCGTTTACGTAAAGGTGTCGACGGTGCATTAGAATTGACGATTTATCCACGTGACATGCAAGAAGGCATTAAATTTCTTTCAGGCATTAAAATTCCTTTAGGTGAATGTCTTTTAGAAGATATGAAAAAGTCATCATTAATCAACTTAATGTTGGTGATGAAAGAATCAGCACACTTGTTGAAAAAGGTTGTTGTTCGTACATTTAAAGAGTCCGATGATAGACAGGTTGCTTTTGCAACAGAAGATGGTAAATATTTTCCTATGGTTATTTCACCAAAAGATGATGACTCTTTTGCCAGTTCTGTTGTTTTAGTTTTTGGCAATGGTGGTGTTGAACTTGATCTTGATGCGTTAAAAACAGCTTTACAGACACCACAAACAATGTCTGTTATTTCACGCGACCCCAATGAGGTTCAAGAACTTGACACAATTCAAGAATGTTTTTCAGTTGATGATTTGATTGATTCACATATTGTTGTTTTTGAATCAACAGATTTAAATGATTTATCAAACACAATGTTTCATGTTCACCCTGAAGCAACAGCTAGAAATTGGAAAGTTTCTGAAATTAAGGAAGATGCAAATAAAGGATTGTTTTATTTTGAAATCCAGGGGGACAAAACTGATGAAATCTTAAAAGATGATTTAGTTATGGGTCGTTTGTTGTCTGAAAATGTTTATATTACACACCGTACACCTTTACATGAGTCTACACCAATGGATAAAGCTGTTTTTGCTTTAATGAATGGTATGGATATTAGTAAAGTCGTTAAAAATATGGTTGCTGAACAAGTTCAGTTAAATAAAACTGAAAAAATGTTTAAAGAATGTGATTGTGCTGGTATTGGTGGTTTAGATGTAGTTGCGGCCGTTACACCTGCTGCTCCAGTTAGTGATGGTTGTTTAGATGCAAGCCGTTGTGTTTTTACAGCTGGAATGACATCTAAAGATATTCATGGTATTGCTGGAAAAGTTTTAGCGCCAATGAAAAAACAACAAAAGAAAAAAGAAAAAGATGTTATCAAAGTAAACGATGATCTTCGTGCTACTGTATTAAGAGAAATGGGTATTGAAGAACAATTTAATAAAATTATGAGTATGGGAAAAGGTTTAAAAGAAGATGGTGAGGATGCCAATATTGAACTTGATAGCAACTCTTCTAGCACCTCTGATTTTAATCTTGATTCCGCTTTGTCTAGCGATATTGGTGATTCTTTGGGTGATTCACTTGTTTCTGATAATACTTCTTCTGATTCCGATGATGATAATTCAGAAGAAAAGATTGATTTTAATGTAGGTGTGGTTGGAAAGTCTGTTGAAGATGAACCTTCAAAAGTTGAAGTAAATTATATTGATGGAACAACTTCTGAAGAACCTTTTACAAATTTAGTTGTTGCATCAAGTATCAAACATGATGAAAATGATTTAATGTAAAATCATAAATAAATTTGTAATCGTTTAATAAAAGAAAGTATTATTACTATGTCTAGTGAAACAAAAAAACTCTTTGAAACTGAAGAAGCATTAGATACAACGCAAAAAGAGTATGTAATAGATATTTTTAAAAAAATGTTTAATACATATAAAGAAAAGTTTAGACAATTAGGATTATCAGACCGTCAATTGGCAGACAAATTTGATAATAATATTTTGCCTGGTTTTTTTGATTTCGCTATTACTGTTGATCATAAATTTGGCTCAATTATTCAACCTGAAATTTCTAATTATTTGTCAATCAAACACGGTTGTTGGTTGAATACAATTGATTTTGCTACGAAATATATGCCTGAAAAGTTAAAACTTGTAACAGGTTATATCGTTCATAAAAATGATTTAGAAAAAGTTAAAAAAGATTTAGATAACGATTTTACACCTGTTTATATTGATTTAATCCCACATGGATTCTTTGTAGATAAAGATGGTGATGTCTTTGACCCTACTCTAGGTGTAAATGAAGACTATCATTATTTTTATAAAATGGTCCCTGAAGAAATTTGGAAAAGTTTCAAATATTTCTATAACAATCCAAAAGATTGGTGGGTTGCCGACTTTGCTGATTGGACTAAAGAGCAAATTCGAGCAGCAAAAGAGAGTCATGAGTTTTATAAACTTTGTGGCATTGATTTTTCTGAAGCAAATGCTGTGTCACAATTAGGTAATGATACTACAGTTGACGATTCAATTGTTAAGGTTGAAGTTCGAAATGAACGTGGTGAACTTGTTGACATTGAAAATAGTGAGCAGGTTCTACAACCTTCTGATAGAAATGCTATAGGAACAGTTGAAGTTCGGAATGAAAAAGGTCAGATGAAAGTTACAGAGTCTGTTGCTTTGTCTGAAGATTATTTTGATGGGACAATTAAATTAGATCAGATTCCAGAAGATTCAACAATTGATGATATTATGGATTCTGATAGTGAAACAAATATTCCTGATGACAGTGTTTTGGAACAACAGATTGATGATTATGTTGAAGCGGAATCTAAAGTTACGTTGATTCGAACAAAATCAGGGCATTTGTATAAAAAGAGTGAAGATGCAGATGCCAGCTTAAAAGGCAGTGATGCAATTGCTGCGAAAGGTTTGACACCGGCTGGGAAATTGTCTGATGATGGTGTTGTCATTCCGTCTTTAAAATCTGATTTTATTAACACTCAAATTAACAATTACGGAAATTTACTAAAAGATTCATTTGTTAAAGCTGTTGATGAAGCAAAAGAGTTGCGCAACACAACAACAACATTTGGTGTTAAAGGTTTAGGTACTTTAGATTCAGCAGCTAAAACATATTATCCATTTGGTCGTGGTGAAAAGACGTCACGGTCAAAAAGTGCTGCTGGCTTCGAAGATTTGATACCTTTTTATTTGTCATACTTTTTTGGATATCTTGATGAAGATGGCAAAGTCACTCAATTATCCGACGAAAAGATTAAAGATGCAATTGACAATAATAAAAAGTATAAGGTTGTTCGTACTCTAACTTTAACACAACCTAAAACTGTCTATCAGTACAGATGTCAAATTCCAAATGCATCTATTTTTAACAAACCTATTAAAATAGATAGCAACGGAAAAGGAAACTCTACAGAAAATTTGTATAAGATTCCTGTGGCAACAAACGAACCTGCTAAAAAGTTTTCTGTAATGTATGTTGCTTGCAGTGCCGATGTTGCAGATTTTATTAAAAACAGCTCAAGTGGAATTTTAGAATCAGGCATTGTTAACGATTTGTCATATTTCTACATCTTTAAGCAAACAGCAAATGTAAAAGATTATGTAAAAAAATGTTCAGATTATTTTAATAGCTTAAGCAATAAAGATGAACAAACTTTACTTGTTGCTGAAATTACAAAATCAGGTAGTTCATATAAATTCAAAGATTTAGCTGAAGAAAAATCTTTGGACGGTTGCGTTGTACATATTGCGCAAGTAAAAATTTCTGAAGACTTTGAAGTTAAATCTTTAGATTTAACAGGTTTTTATATCGCTACAATTGGTGGTGAATTGCCGAGTGGTTTCTTTGGGGATTTCTTGTTTAAAGCTGATGACAAAACAAGTGAAAAGGTACATTTGAATGATAAACCTTTAGCATTGTCTGATAAATTATATCTGTATACTGTTGAAGGAAGTAGTAATTCAGATTCTGAAGAAAATGTATATAAGTGGATTGTTGCAGCACCAAATTTATATATTGAAAATGGGAAACTGTCTGAAATTAAAATTGATGAAGATTACAATCTATTCCAAGTCTTTGCAATCACAATGAAGACAGAGTATCCTGGCAAGCCAGATAAGTCAGAGTATATGAAGAGCAAGTCTGCATGGAAGATTTATCAGTGGTTAGAGAAAGAATACGAAAGAAATATTAGACGTTCAGAGTATGATAATCAGATTCATATGAGAAGAGGTTTTCTTGACATTGAACGTGCTATACCTGCTTTTTCATTTGTTAAGAGTGAAATTGAAGATTTTGATGAAAATAAATTATCAATCGAAAGTCACAAAGATTGGATTAAGCAAGTATTGTGCAGCAGTGGTTCAAGTTGGGTAGATGTCAAGAAAGATAATGCTGAAGGTTTCGCACTAAATGAATTGTTTGTTCATTATGCAGTTGCGTTAAACATAAAGCTGCGCTACTTTTTAGATAATATGCAGTATATTAACAATGCTGGTGAAAAGATATTAACAACTCAAGACTATCAAGGTATTGTTATTGATAATGAAATTGAAATTGGTAGCACTGTAAACTTCAAAAACCTTGATAACTACATTGCGCAAGTCGTTATTACAAACATTCCTAAAAACAATGAGCTTGTTGGTGCGCAAGTTGAAGCTTTAACATTCGAACGAAATGAAAACCTTGAAAATTTACGTAGTGAAGTAATTGGTAATGTTCAAAAACGTGTTGAAGAGGTCGGTGCAAATAGGTCAAAGACGTGGGCTTCAAAGATATATGTTGAAACTACAGAAAATGGTGCTACAGTTTTTTATGTATATGACAATGCTGGTGAAAAACATATTAAGCCTGTAGTTAATTTTATAAACCAAGTGTTTTATAAAGAAACTGATTCTGAAGAAGAGCAAGTTGTTTGTTCATACGATTTAAATTCAAATATTGTTTTTGAATCCGTTGAAGATTTCTGCAAGAACAAAGAAGCTGAATTAGCATCTGTAAAAGCAAGTTATGAAAAAGGTGATCATAGTTTGTATACAGATGTTGCAAACGTTGTTAAATTTGGTTTTGAAAATAGTTGTTATTCTGGAGGTGTTTGGTTACCCGCTGAAAAACAAAGTATTGTTAATTTAATTTCCCCGTATGCTTTTGGAACAGAAACGTACAATGGGTTGTTAGACAGATTAAATACATACTTTAGATTGCCAGAATCTTTATTACCGGCAACATCAAATTTGTATGATTTGCGTATTCTACAAGAAAAGTTGAAAGATTGTCAGAATATTTTGCAAAACATGCATGAAAAATTTAAAGACAATAAATATCATTTAAGTCTTAAAACTCGTGATGGTGATTCTGATGAAGGTCAAGAGTTTAAGGTGAAAAATATTAATGAATACATTAAATTGTATTCAGGACATGAAGATGAAAAGAATGTAGATTCCGCTCAAGAAGAAGATTGGAAACGTTTGTGTCAGTATATCAATTTTGACATTTATCCGAAGATTATGGAAGATGAATATAATGAACTTCGTGAAGTTGCAAAGAGTCAAAAGCGTTTAACTCAAGGTGTCAAAATGACTGTTCGCTTGAAAGAGTTTGTAACAAAAGTTGCTGATGTTCCTTTTGACTTTACTACGAAATCAATTCTGTTCTCTGCATTAAAGAATTATGGAAACGCGAAAGGTGTGTCAGAAACATTTTCAAGAATTTTTGGTAATGTTAAGGCTGGCAATACAGAAAACTTGTATGGAAACATTCAAGATGCGTATGCTGATTATAGTCAATTAGATAAAGATACAACTGAAATAAAAACGTCATCCGCATTCAAAAATAATGCATCAACAAGAAATTCAGTAGAATCTTTCTTAAGACAATTTGATAAATTAAAAGATTCATATGAATACTCATTTCTTAATACTTTGTTGTATACAGATGCGTCCGATGACGACATTTGGAAGATGCGTAATGAAATCGCAAAAGGTTTTGGTTTTGATTTGAGTACTGAACAAGAAAAGTTCAAAGGTACACATTCATACGAAGACTTTAAAGAATGTTTTGTTAAAGCAATTAAACAGTTACTGCTTGATTATACAGGGTATAAAGCTACAAAAGTAGCTACTTTGTATAATAGAATCAACGGAAAAGATTATAGTTTGCGTGACTTAAGCAGTTACTATAAAACAAGAATGTCTGATATTACAGGTAGCCTTGAAGCATTTATTTCAGCATTAGAAAGAAGTGTCAAAAGTAATCGTGGAAAAGAATTGGTACAAAACATTAAAATTGTTACTGGAATTATACATTCTTCAAAAGAAGACCGTATTCATGCTATGGAAAGTATTATTAACAGTAGTGATTTGTTAGGAAGCAAATATACATGGTTACTTGCTAAATTTGATGAAATGACCACTTTGTATGAAAATTACAAAGAGTTGCAGAAAGAGCTTAAAGGTTATATTAATGCTGAAATTAAACGTACAAATCCTTCAGATAAAGATTTAGAATCTGCAGGTGTTGATTTTGATTCCGTGCAAGATGAAGGTATGAATGAATTAACAAGTATGTTTTTAAAGAATATATATTCAACATGGAAAATTTCAATGTTTGATGCGTTCAAAAAAGAATATCCTGATGATTTGGAAAAAGAAACAAAGATTTCAGTGTTCGATAATGAGCAGAAGAATCCAATATTCTTAAATGCATGGACAAAGAGCTTTAAGTTAGACGATGAATCTAAAAAGAAGATTATAGATTTTATTGACTCAAGCAAAAGTAGCAAGTTTGATTTATCAGTATTAACAACATTTACAAATGATCAGGTTGCGAGTTTGATTGATATCATCAAAAAAGATGACAGTGATTATTTTGAAAAGTCAAAGAAGTTTATTACTACAATCAATAATCTGAACACAACAGCTGAAAATGAAAATATTTATTCGTTGACAAATGTCGGTAAACAACACAATAACGTTAAAACTTCGTCACCTTTCTATACTGATACGGTTTTACACGATTTAACAGTTAAAAATGTTGAAAGCATTGATTTCTGGAAGCAATTTGTTAAGGGCGATTTAGACAAAGAGAAAGAAGGACAATTGAAACTTTTTGTAGAGAGAGTTCTTCAACGTGTTGGGTCAAATAAAGATATGCTTCTGCGGTTGAATACAAATAAAGTTACTATGACTTTAGAAAGTTATTTTAAAGCCAATGAAGGTAAAGATGCTGAACGAATTAAAAAGAATGCAGAAATATATTCGTTATCTTTGTTGACCGACAAACAAAGTCAACAACATACGAAGATTCCTTTAAAGGTCTTTAACAAATGAATTTATATAGCATAATAGATGAAATGATAAAAGACGGCAGTGATTTAAACTCATTAGCTAAAGGTCATTTGCAATTTGATTTCAATGATAGTGTTACATTGGAGACTCTAGAAAAAAGGGTTGTAAATGGCAAAAAATCTTTTACATTTGTCTGTGGTGTTAAATCAAAACATATTCTTTATGATGGAATGGAAACGGAAGCAACAACTGATTTTGTTGAAAACTTTACTGTTGCTTTAATGTTTATAGAATCTTCTAAACGTCGTGCTAGTAATAATGGAAGTGAAGTCGATGAAGAATACCCAAATACGACGAATTATGATTGCTTTGTGTATTGTAATTGTCCACATTTCTTTTATTACTACATTTCTGCTGATAAAAACATTTTGATTCCACATTCCAAATTAATATCTTTAGGAATTAAATCGTGGAACATTATTGATCCTTTACAATGGGTTTCTTCACAAAAAACCGGAAGCCATAAAGCTACAAAGAATCCAGACCATGACATTGGGGTATGTAAACATATTGTCAATGTTATTTATTATTTGTTGGGGACTCTAGATAATAATAGTAATGAAAAGCTTCGTGTTGGAACAGATGAAGAAAGCACACTTTTAGTAGATGACGGTAGCCTATTAAAAAAACTTGATGCATATAATATCAAAAAGCCATTATATTCAGGTACTCCAGAACAACGCAAAGAATATTGGGCAAAACATCGTGTTAAATATTCGAAGCAAGACTATCAAAACGCTGTAAATGCATTGTTGTCTGCGCAGAAAGCTAATAAAGATGTTCAAAAAGATATAAAAGCAAAAGCACAAAAATTATCTCTATTAACAACAAAAGTTAAAAATCAAGAATCTGATTTGCAAAAACAAGGAATTTTGAAGGTTGTTAAAGGAAAAGTTGTTATTGATATTCCTAAAGATAAAAGTGAAAAAGAAATAAAGAATATCAGGACAAAAGTGCAGTCTGTTTATAAAATACGCGCAGAGATTCAAAACTTGCGTTCAAATATTGCAAATCTTAAAACGCAGACGAAAACGATTGATAATTTGAAATATGAAGTTAAGCGTTTAAAAAAGCGTGAAGAACAGATTCGTTTAAACAATCGATTAAATACCAGACATTGGTATGATAATCATGATAATGTTGCTGTTGATACAAGAAATCAACCAAGCGAAGATGCAAATGTAAATGAAATTGATAAATATATTTATAATTTAAAAAAGGATTTGCGTTGGTATGATTATGCGTTAAGTAATGATTTAAACAGCAATCCAAATTATAGCAAACAAGAAATTGAAAATTATCGTAAAAGTGCTGAACAGTTTAAAAGTAAAAAAGAAGAGTTGCTAAAGAAATGGCAGCAGCGACGTGACTTTCTAGCTGATCAGAAAATTAAATTAGCAGATATTCATAAAAAAGAAAGAGAAAACGGCACTAAACGAAATAATTTAAAGAAACGTGCTAAAGGCATTAGTAACGAAGTAACATCTGTATCTGATTCAATATCAAAATCAAAAGATGTTATTGATAAAAAAATATTTGAATTTAGCAATCTATTAAAAGATAAAAAAGATTTGAACTTGAAAAAGTTTGATACAAACAAAATTCAAGATACGTTTAACTCAAAATTAAAGTCAATTCGTAAATCACGTGAAGATTTGTTAAAGGCTGTTGAAGATGCTGATTATTTTAAAGATAAAGATAGTAAACAGTCTTTTATTGATAGTATTAATAGAACAACTGAAGAGAAGTTGCGAGAGTATATTATCCAGTTTAATATTTTAAAATCAAATGCTGAAATCTTTAATAACCTATTAAAATATTATTCTGATGTTAAAAACAATGTTGATGGTGCAGAAGAAAAGTTAAAAGATTTTGCAAGCAAACCACATGTCAAAGCATTGGTAAAAGATGCAATTAAGAAATATACTCAACAAGAAATCGAGAAAGCAACTTCTACTAAAACTGTACAAACAGCGGGAAAAGTAGATGTCAAAAAGAATTTATTTAAGAACATTGAGAAGAAGAAAATTGATAAGAAATCAGATACCATTAACAACGCTGAAAACAAGGCAACAATCGTTAAGAAGAAAAAAGAAATTTTTAATGACCTTGTTAACATTGCTGATAGCGTGTCTAATGATATTGGTCAATTAAAATCTAGTGACAGTTACGATTTTTTGAACAAAGACAAACCTTTAGAAAAAGCATCGTCGTCTTTAGCTAAAAAAGCAATTGACAATGAGAAAGAAGGAAAATCTTTAAGTTTGTCAAAAGCTTTAAAAACAAATGGACTTTATTTAAAAGCTGTTTGTGAAGCTATTCAAAAAAGGACAGGTCAGAAAATTAGTAATGTTAAAGAATTTGTTTTGAAAAATTTTGATAAATACTTCAGTTCAAAATAAATTTATGTTTATTTGACATAATAAATTAACGGTCTTAATAGCAATGAGTTTGATTTGATTAAACTCATCTAGTTGACATGCAATCCGTAAAATATTTTACGAAGGCACCTAGTTGATGGACTTTAATGTTCGTATAGCCGTGATTGCGTAGTTAATAACATAATAACCGGAGTTTTTTTATTATGCGTCATTTAATTGAAGCTCAAAATAAATTAGCCCTTAACGGCTTAACAAACGACAAGTTCATTGTCATGGAAGATATGACTTTGGAAACCCGTAAAGGAGATGCTAAATTCCTAATGGGTGAAGAAGTTATTTTAGGTGCTGAAGGCGAAAATTTAGTCGTTCAGGACGGTCGTAATTCATATTTGGTTGAAGATTGCGACATTGCTCGTGAACTGATTAAAAACGTTGCTTGCAAAGAAGAATTGTCTGATGTCAACTATCAGAAATTTACTTTCGTTGAAGCCAAAAACATGCGTATCGTTACATCTGATTTAATCAAAGCTGTTTCAGATACAAATGAAATTCGTTCAGCTTTGAAAGATGCGAAGAAACGTAAAGAATCTTTATTCGAAATGAAATCAGCGGGCGTTGAACTGCCTGTTGTTAAAAACGAACATAAGATTGATGAAGCTGCTAAAATGCAGAAAATCTTCGAAAACAAAATTACAACGAAGAATGCGCAGTTGGTTGAAGCGATTGAAATTCGTGACAACCCTGAATATGCTAAAGACATTTTAATGTTAGATACATTGAAAGTTATGTCTGAAGCCGCTAAAGACGAAAAAGATGAAATGGATTCAGCTGATGCGTTTATTAACAATGCTAAAGCTATGGATGCTGATGTCGATTTCGAAGGTGAAGGTGAAGATAAATTAGCCGTTGCCAAGAAAGGTGAAAATGTTGTCGGTATTTTTGATCCGAAGACAAACGTTGGCGTCATTTTCAAAGCTGGCGCGTTTAAAGACGCTAAAGAATTGAAAGCTGCATTGGAAGATTCAGGTATCAACTTGAAGAGTACAGTTGATCTTGAAAAACTGATTGCTGATGACAAACAGGAAGAAGTTGAATCTGCTGTTGATGAATTCATCAATTCCGATAAACAGGAAGAAAGCTGCAAGAAATGCAAGAAAGTTCTTGTCGATTGCGGCATGCCTGAAGATGTTGCCGAAAGCGTTATCGGTTGCTTTAAGTAATAATCGGAAAAGGTTCAGACTAAATGATTATTTATCGTGTAAGAGAAACAGCTAGTGGTTTTTTCGTTGATGCTAAAGACAGAGACGGACATGAATTAGGAACATATTTAGTAACTCGTGATGTGTCAGGGTACAAATGCTCTTGTGAAGCTTTTAAAAAGACTCATAATCAATATGTACATTTTCACATTCTGGTTGTTAAAGAATGGCTTAAAGGTGGAAAATCACCGACGGCTCGATACACGAAAGGTAAAGATAAAAAGATTCAGGTTTTGGTTGAATAAGCAATGACTCGTAGCATGAATGATTTTAGTTCATCATTGAATGAAGTTGATAACGAGATTAAAAATGTCTTGTTAGATATGATTCTTGTTGCGGATAAACGGGTTGATAATACTGGAAATCAGTTATGGAATTTGGACCGCATTTTTATGACGACTTCAGATTCTGTAGATGAAATCAAGATGTCAGTACAGTTACAATCTGATAAATCGTCATTATCATTTCCGTTCATTGCTTTTTCGCCGGATAAGTCTTTTGAATCTGTTGACCATGCTATGGGTAACCGTGTCAATGAAGCTGGTTTAGTTATCAATACTGACAAAACAGGTTTTGACCCAAGACAAACAGTTTCTTTAATGAAATCTTTTCAAACAAAGTATACTGTTTCTATTTGGGATGAAACATTTAAAGCGATTAGATATTATCAAGATAAAATTTCTTTGAGATGTTTACATCGTGAGTTTTGTCATACATGGCAATCTAAACTTGTTGACGGTGTAGAATGTAACTTCACATACTTTATCAATATGCCGGTAATCAATACGGTTCCGTCTGTATCAGAAAAAGTAGGTGGTAGCGGTTATATCTATTTGTTAGGTTTTTCTGTTGACGTGTGGGGACATCTATTGGATGAGCCTGTTGATAATCCTCTCGTCGTACAGGTTAACACACAATACTCTGGTATTAAAAATTATTCAGTGTCTGAAACAGGAGAGATCAAATGAAATATTACAATTCGAACAAAGTTCAAGTCTTTGTGGCCTCTTCAAAAAATCCGGATCGGATTTATGCAATTCCTGCGAAAGCAACTGTCGTCATCAATGAAGACTTAAAGAATCTTCCCGATGGCGTGCGCGTTGTTAAAGAAACTAATAGCAAAAAGAAGTAATGGGAGAAATATACAATGTCAGTTATTGGCAAGTATCCTGGAGTATTTCCTGAAATTACTGATTTGTCGCAGATTACAGAAAATGCATCTACGTCTATTATTGGTGCTGTTGGTGAAGCTCGTAGAGGTTCAGTCTTTAAACGAAAGTACATTACGTCAGCTGCTGCATACCAGAACATTTATGGTACACCTGATTTAAAATATGGTTATTTGGGTCATTGTATGACTTGCGCCATGTCAGATGCGGGTGAGGCATATGTTGTTCGTGTCTGTTCAGAAGATTCACGTCACAGCGGGTTAAAAGTACCTGTTGAAGATGGTGAATTTGAAAAGTTTCTTGACGGTTATTCTTTGAATGAGGTTAAGAAAGCTGTTGATCAAGATAGCGATACAGGTGCGGCTCAAACGTTTTTCTATCAATATTCAATTATTGATGGTCATTATCAGTACGAAGTTGATCCGTCTGATCCTTCAAAGAAAACACGTATCCAAATTTTAGATGATGATGGTAACCCTGTCATCGACAAGAATACAGCTTTAGCGTTTGTTGGTGAAAACCCAAATGAAGAAGACATCCGTGTTCAGATGTCAGAGACTACTATTATCCCTGCGAACAAACAGGCTGTTTCAGTTTCATTGTTGGATGAAGCCGTTTTGGATTCAGACAATGTTACGAAACATAAATATACGGCAACGGTTAATACAGGAACCCTTGAACATGGATTATCTGCTGGAGATAAGGTAATCATTTCTAAAGCACCTTTAGATGCTTTTAATGGTACATTTAAAGTATCAGCAGTTTCCGTCAATGGTTCAACGTGTTATGCTGTTCGTGAAAACAACAATTACAAAGATGGTGAAGTTACAAAATATTATGTAGCAAAACCAGCTGGTAAAAAAGTTGCTGAAGTGTTACGTGCAGATGGAGAAGCAACACGTTATGTTGAAGAACCGACTGTCAATTATGATTATCGATTTGCGAAACTGTCGACGCGTTCAACTAAAGATGATTTAGGTGAACCTGTTTATGTTCATGCTGATCGTGCTGAAGCTCAAACAATTACTTCAGTCAGTGATGGTTGGTTTATTCCTGTCATTTCACGTGATTCATCAGTTCCTGGTATCTTCTTTGTAAAAGCTGACGATTCAAAATCAACACTTGAAGACTGTGAAGGTAATGCTATTTATCGTACACCTGTTAGTGCTGAACCTATTGAATCCACATATACAGCTAGTGAATGGGAAGATTTAGGTCAGATTGGTGCGCGTCGCTTTATGGTTAGCAATGTTGCGTATGGTTCTGATGCCGAATTCAAGTATTTGGAAGATGAAAAGCAGTGGGTACCTACAACTGGTATTTGGGGCGGAACTTCTAATTACGAAGATGAAATGTCAACATTCTTTATTTACACAGGTAAATATAAGTTTGTTGAAGCAGGTTCAAAAGTATACAACGATCCTGAATTAAAAGATTTAGTTGATGACGATGAATTTGCTGAAGATGGTGAAGCGTTGTCTGGCAAGTATACTTGCGTTTTAGATAGCGAAGAAAATCTTGTCTTGAAGCAGTTTGTTGGAACTGAAACTAAATTGTTCCACGATCCATTGTTACTGCAACCCTATGTGATTGCCGGTATGGGTGAATTCATTTATACAAAGGACACAAATCCGATTGTAAATGAAACCAATGCTTTCAGCTATGTTCTGAATGAAAAACCTTCAGACACTTCTGAAGATACAATTTCTGGAATGAAATTGCGTTGGGTTAAAGCGCCAGCAAATGATGAACGTAAATTTGATGTTTTCGTTTATCGTGTTGAAGACGGTGACTATCTGTTGCTTGAAAGCTTTAACGATTGCACAATGTACAGCAATGTTGACGGTTATGGCGTTCAGACACAAATTACTTCAAAAATTAACGGCAAATCAGAAAACATTTCTGTTGTTGTTAATGAAGAATTAATGGTTGATGGTAAATGTCCATTCCCTCGCATGACTTCTGTTACAACTGGTAAATTAACTGGTGGTAGCACTGAAGAAGCTGTTGATTTGTCAACAGTGGCAAGCGGTTGGGAATTATTCCGTGAACGTGATCAGGTTACTGTTAATTTGTTGATGGAATGTGCATATAGCTCTGAAAACATTTCTGTTGTAAAACAGAAAATGTTGGAAATTGCTAATGCGCGTCGTGACTGTTTCTGCGTGTTTGATACACCAATTGATTGTGTCAAATCTGGTGCAAATCAAGATGTTGAAAACTATCGTAAAAACACTTTAGGCATTGATTCATATCGTGCTGCTTTGTATACGCCGTGGGTTAAAGTTTACGATTCCTTTACTGGTGTAAATGAAGTTCCTCTACCTCCTTCTGGTTTTGCTTGCGGCGTTATTGCCAGAACAGACCAGAACCGTGGTGTTTGGATTGCCCCTGCTGGTATGAATAATGGTGTTGTTGCTTGTGCTGCGTTAACACCTGTTGGCTTGACATATGAATACGCTACTGAAGAACAGGGTAGCGTTTATTCATCTGGCGTCAATTATATACGTAAAACGAATGGTATGTATTTGATTTGGGGTCAGAAAACATTGCAATTTAAACCTTCAGCACTTGATCGTATCAATGTAACACGTATGGTTATTTACATTGAAACATCACTGCGTGAAGCCGCTAAATGGCATTTGTTTGAACAAAACACAGCATATCGTCGTGCACAAATCACAATGCAGTTCGAAGCTTGGTTAGCACCAATTAAAGCTGCTGGCGGTTTATATGACTTTAAGGTTGTTTGTGACGAAACAAACAATACACCTGAAGTACGTATGAACAATCAGATGTATATTGATATTTATATTCAGCCTGAATATGCTGCTGAATTCATTAAACTCAATACTGTTGTTCAACGTGCTGATGCGACTATTGGCATTGTTGGTTAATTAAAAGTGTGATGCAGAGATAACATCAAAGCATCACACATTAAATTGGAGGTTTATTATGGGAGTTCATCCTATAGAAGAAACATTACAAATGACTGATCCAGCCAAAGGTTACTTGTTTGATCTTGTCTTTGAAAACCTTTTAGGTGATAAAGGTATTGATGGTCAGCAGTTTGAATTGCGTGTTCAGTCATATACATACCCTGGCGAAACTGTTGATAAGATCAGCATGGGAATTAGCGGCAACACTCGTACTGATGCTGGTTTAAAGCATCGTGAAGGTACATGGAAAACTGATGTTATTGAAACGCAGGATGCTGATATGCTGAATCGTTTCCAAAGTTGGTTAAACTTAATGCATGATCTTGATACTGGAATTACTGGTTATTCAACTGAATATAAAGTTGATGTAACGGTTCGTTTGTTAAATGCAAAACTTGAACCTGTTAAAACTCGTAAATTGCGTCGTGCATGGCCAGTACAAACAGGCGATTTAAGCTTTAATCCAATGTCAAAAGACGCTTTAAAACTTTCAGTGACATGGCAGTTTGACTGGTGGGATTAAAATAAATGGGTGTCGGGTCTTTTAAAGCAATAAAGAATATTACCAAAAAGGTTAATGAAACTATTGGCAAGGTAACCTCGTCAAAAGCTTTCACTAATGCTATTGGTGGTGTTTCGCAAGTGTTGAGAAGGTTCCCGACACCTCAAGATGTATCAAACCTTCCTGATCCTTTAAAAACAGCACAGTGGGAAGCAATTTTCCCATCTATTATGGTGCCGACAGGTGGTTTGAATGGTGACTCGTATGATACAAAACAAGGTAAAAGTTCATTAAATGGTATCACTACAGGTGACCATCAAGAGAGTGGGAACGCAAAATGGTTTTCATATAACCCAATTTGTGAAAACATTAATTTTACACTTCCAAATGTAGAAAGTGTACAACTTAAGTTAAGTCGATCATCTATTAACCTTCCTACACATGTTTCAACTTCTTCGACTTTTTCAGCAGAATTTTATTGTGACAACACAGCCACGATCATTTCATATTTTCAAACATGGCGTAGAATGGTTGTACAGGATGATCAATTAGTAGGTTATCAAAGTGATTACAAAAAACCAGTTTATTTGTATTTATTGGGTATGAAGTCTGTTTTACCTGTTTATTTAATAAAATTTAAAGGTGTATATCCAAAAAATTTAAGTTCATTATCTTTTAAAGGTGATCATAAAGAAGATCGAATAAAGGTAACTATTACTTTTATGTGTGACAACATTACAGCTGAACCTTTAGTTGCCGGGCAGACGCTAGATCTAATTTCGAACAATTTTACAGGAAACGTGTTGTCCCAATATGGTTCAATAGGATCAATTGTCAGCCGCTTCGTAGGTTAAGATTTTTTTATAAAGTTCTTTCAAGTAGTGTTTTTAAAGCTATTTGAAAGGTTTTTCTATGTTAACAAGCTTAAGTAATGCGGAAGTTGTACGTGTTCCTGGTGAACGTTTGTATGAGTCTGAAATTTATGCAAAAGATTTAACAACATTACAAGCAAAGACGTTACAGCGTCTCTCTGTTACAGCAGATATTCGTGGTATCATTAAATTGTTAGGTGAAAATATTAGTATTGATATTAACCAAATGTATTTTGATGATTTCAAATATCTCATTCATTGGTTTCGTTTAAAATCATTTTCTGATTTTCCACATCAAGTTGGTTTTACATGTTATCATTGTAATCAACATAACGTACAATGTGTTAATTCAAATAATTTAATGATTGATGATGTTCCTGAAGAGTTGACTGAAGAGGGTGGAATTTTACTTCCTTTTGACAACTACCCCAATGGGTTGTATATTCGTGCACCAAAAATTGGTGATGAATTTATTACTGAAGCAATGTTGAAAAAGCATAATGTCGCCACAGATAATCTGGATATGCGATCTATATTGCTTGATCTAAACCTATTTAGAAATAAAGTTAATGGGATTGATATTGAAGAACTCTTCAAAGCATATAATGAAGGTAAATTTACACCGAGTGACTTGATGGTTATTTCCGCATTTAGGAAAGAGTTTACATGGGGTGTAAAAGATACATATAAATTTGTTTGTGAACATTGCAAGGAGGAAGTGATTGTAGAGGAACCTCTCGACATCACATCATTCTTTCAACCTAGTGAATCCAAGCGATTTATTAGAGATAGAATACTTCCTAGCGTATCAACTAAAACAACAGCTGGTTGAATTAGAAAACATGTCAATTCGTGAACTTTATTGGTTCTATAAACGACATGAAAAAACTTTAAAAACTTTGGAACAGATGCAAGAACAAGCAGAAGGTGCAGGCAAGTTCCAGACCGAGTCGTTTATTTAAAGGTGCGAAATGGCTGATTCAAAGCAAACAGTTAACGTTTCAACTGATAAAAATGTTACGGTTAATGTAGATAATCGTGGCAATAACAGTCGTGTAAGTGAGCAAGCAGTAGTTCGTGGAGAAAAAACTGTTAGCACGAATGATTCAGCTATTTCGCAAAAAGCTTCTACAAATTCAAAAAGGGTAGATACTGGAAATTTTGATGACAAACCTGTTGATGTAGCAAGTATGTCGCGAAAACTGCTATCAGAGATGAGTAAAGCTTTTCAAGTTAATACGGATCCTGTATATGACAACCTTAAGAAATCTGTTGAGAATTTAGATAAGGCTTTTGAGCAAAGCATTGAAAAAATCAAAAGTGAAGCCGAAAAAAGAAACAAGCAAGAGCAAGAAGAAGCAAGGAAAGCTGCTGAAGAAAAACGAAAACAGTTGCTTTCTGAGGCTGAAAAAGAAAGTGCCAAAGCAACTCGAGAAGCTGTGTCTGCTTTAGAAGAATATGATAAAATTTTAGATAACAAAACAAGTGTATTGTCTGATACAGCAAGGGCAGGAGTAGCATCTGCATATCACGCAACAGAAATTGGTGGGTTAAACAAAGCTTCCGCAACATTAGCTATGGGCGCTATTAATCCTGCATTAGGCTCGTTAGCGCAAATGGTTTTAAGCAAAGATGGTATAGGTCCATACATTACATCAGTATTTAGCTCAATGTTTTCTTTTGCAAAAAAAGAAGCAAACAAAACATTGAAAAATATGGAGATAGAAGATAGGGTTACAAAGGCATTGCACAACTCTGCCATTAACGTTGAAAAGCTTCTAAAGAAGACTGAAGATCTTAAAAACATTGACGTTAAAGAATTGTTGCGCGGGACTTCTAAAAATAAAAAAAGTATTTTTGGTGAAGATAGTGTAGCAAAATCTGATCAGGTTGTTGTACAAGAAAAGCAACAAGGTATGTTTGCTAAATTTACAAATTCTATTAGTAATATGTTTCAATCTTTGCTCCCAGTTAAAAAGACTGGTGCGGAGATTGCTCATGAAAAAACATATTCAGATATGTTTGGTAGAAAGATAGCCACAAAAGATGTCTCTGAAAAAACACGTTCAGATTCGTGGAAAGAAATATTTGCACTATTTAAGAAGGGTTTAGTATCAACTTTAGGTTTGGTTGCGTTGTATTTTTCAGGTGACCAGTTTAAAGCATGGCTAAAAGATTTCATAACAACGCCTTTTAAAAATTTAGCAACAAGTATTAAAGATGGAACGTTTTCTTTCGAAAACAACTGGAAAGACATATTAAAAGCTTTAGGAATAGTATTCGTCGGTGTAAAAGGTATATTGGGTAATTTATCAACATTATCTGCTGTAGTAAAACTTGTAATGAAAGGCAGTAAGTTAATAGGGGCTGCGACATTTGCAGGTTTGACAGCATATCATGCATATGAATTTAAGAAGGCGATGGATGCTAATGATTCGTTAGGAATGTTAAATCATGGCGTTCTAGGTGTTACAGATGCATTGGCAACAGTGATTCCACAATTCCGTGCGTATGCTCTTTTAATAGAAGCTGTTAATGGTTTATTGCAGTGGTATTTAAACAGAAAATTAGAAGAAGAAAAAAGAAAACACGAAGAGGCTGTAAATAAGAGTCTAGAAGGTGCTCGTTCTTATGCAACAGAAATGAAGGAGTTAACAAAAGCAACGAAAAAAGACATATCAGTCGAAGAGTTTGCTGATATGAAACGCAGAAAATTGACAAAAGAGCAAATGGTTGAAGAGTTGAAGAAGAAGGATACTGCAATTCTATCTGATGCTCAATTGGAAAGTGCTATGAAAGCATATGACCATGGGATTTTGTTAAACAAATATCAACAAATGGCCTATAAAAAGTTCGGGAGTGAAGGTTTACAAGGGGTTGATGCTTTAGAAGCTTTGTATAGATCCGGCAAGGTTAGGGGCGAAGAGAGAAATTTATTAAAACAAGTCATCGACGATGAAATAGCAATACGTAGTGGAGAAGTATCAGCTAGAGATTATTTTGATAGACCTGTTGTTGCAGCAGAAATCAAACAAACTTCAGCGTTAAATCTAAATCAGACACCTCAAGACATTGTAAATAATGTAACAGGGCAGGTGTCTAACTATGTGCCTCAAGTGCAAGTACCAACAGCAGCAATTACAGCAGAAATGGTTAAGACTTCATCAGAAAACACGCAAGTAATTAGTGATAAATTCTGTACTGTTGAAAATTTGTTAATAGAATTAAATAAAAGTATTAATCTTGTTAATACTACAATTCAAACAAAAAAGAGTCCTTCCGCTGGTGGTATTCCGTCAACAAGTACAACTATTGCAGCTACAGGTAGGTAATTAATATGGCAGGTTTTTTAAATAGTATTAAGAATGCTGTTTTAGGATCAGTGACTCAGTATGATGCTTTGCCAGATGGTGATAGTATTAATATTAATCCTGCGTATATTCTTGAAGTACGAATTTCAGGTGAAAATGGTATAGGTTCAGGGTATAAAGCACCTACATTTAAAAACAGACCGTATAATGGGTTGACGATTATTCGCGCATATTGTCCAGAAGTTTTGTCGTTGCAATTTACCAACGATTACGGTACTATAAACCCTATGGATTTAGCTTCAAGCAAGTTTGTTAATGGTGTTGTTCAACTATTTTCTGGAACGTCTACTACCCATAGAATTAATAATATTCAAGTTTGGCAAGGTTCAAAACCTTTAACATTACAACTGAAGTTAGAGTTATATGCGTCACGATCAAATACAGACAATAATATTAGGACAGGTAATACTAGACTACAGTCAGGTGGTTTATCATCGAATGACTTGCTGTATATTATTGAACAGTTGTCATCTTTAGCACAACCTAGAATTGACGACAAGTCAGGAAGATTAATTCCACCAGGTCCATCTCCTTTAGTAACAAACTTTAATGGCCATGTTTTTAAGGTAGAAAAAGATAAAAATGGTAAAGTTAAAAATGTTACTATTAAAAAAGATAGCAAAGGAAATCTAGCTAAAGGAAAACAAAAAACTAGAGTAGGCACACGTGTAGATGTTTCTTTCGGTAACTTCTTTACGATGTCTCATGTCATTGTAAAAGATGTTAAAGTTGATATCCCGTATATTATGGCAGGAAGTGATAAATATGTAGGATCAAAAACAGATATACGTGCGGTTGAAAATACATTACGAGCCAAACCTGTTATGGCAACAGTTACATTGACAATACAAACAAAGACAATGGTTGATCAAGAAATGTTTAAGAAAATGATTAACAATCAAGAGCAGCCTAACCCTGCAGAAATTGATTTAACAAAAATGGATGAAGGTTTGCTAAAGAATGTTACGAATGGTATTCTAGCTCTAGGAAGTGATTATGTAGATGCTTCAAATATTGAAGTAGTTGAAGCAGCAGATGAAAACAAGGCAGGTAAATAATGTCTGGTACAAGTTTTGATTTAACAAACTTTTATGATGTAATCGATGGTGCTATTGATGGCTATCATTTTGACATGTATTCATTTCAGTTTAACGATTTTCCTGATTGGGTATTAAACAAAAATTGTACTGTTGCATATGTTAATGATATGGAACAAAATACACCAGATTTACTTGCATATGCATATTACGGTGACGAAACTTTATTTTGGATTATATGTTTAGCAAATCGAATAGCAGACCCGTTTACAGAATTACCTGTAGGTAAAAAGATATTCATTCCTGATTTTTCAGCGGTTATTGAATATGTAATTAGTTTAGGTACACGTTCAACGGATTCTGCTACTGCGACTTCAACAAATAAAACAGTTTCATTGAATTAATTGTTTTGAGTTCGTTTTACCACCACATATACCACCCTTTGATAAATTTAACTTCAATTTTAGAAATAGGTTTGTTACTCCCGTCTAAAGTTACAATGCAATCACTTACGTAGTTATAAGATAACCCACCGCCAATGCCATTACCAAAGCTGTAACCTGAATCATAGTGCCAACTTGAATGAGGGCCTCCAAACGAATCTTTAATATATGCAATACCATTTTTTTTGATTACTTCATAGTGTAGGTTGTATTGTGCAAACTTGAACATATTTTCAAGATATACAGTAATTTGCAAAGTAACACGACCGTAATCATTTTCAGCATTTTGTTCTTTTGGTTTAAATCCAAAATAACTATAATGTGGTTCATGTAAATTTGTCAGAACGGCAATAGAAGACATAGGTTTTTCAATACCGCGTTCCACAAATCTTTCGAAATTTGTGTAAATTTTAAACACAACTTCAGAATGAAGATTTGTCAAATGATCATTCGAAGGATCAACATCATGACGGTTACGTAATACAACAACGCGTTCACTGGTTTTTGAATTAAGTACTTTATAATCTTGACGTTCAAAACCTGCACCAACTTCTTTATTCTTTTTTCTTTTTTTGTATACTTGAACGAGCGCAACATTTTTTGTAATGTATTTGCTTTCTTTAGGCACATTAATTGTAAAACGTTTATACTTGAAACGAGAGTCAATAATTTCAAAGTTCATAACTTTTTTGCCTTTAATGTTAAAAGGTTTATCTTGACTCAACGTAATAGGTTTGCCGTTAAGTTTAGCACGAACAGGTGTATTAACATTAACGAAATTAATGCGAATAAGAGATTCGTTTACAGAAGGTCTATCAAAAGATGAATAGCTTTCCGAAGCATCAACGTTTTTAAAACCTTTCATTTTTTTAAACGTAAATTTATAGCAATCACCTTTTTTAATTGTGTTGACAAGTTTTTTGTCAGACATAACACTGTTTATATTCAGTTCATGTAAACAACCTTTATTGCTTGAATTTTTCTGGCAATAAGTTTTTGTGTTGCTTTTAATTTTTTGAATTGAATCAAAATCAAGAGCATAAGCATACGCATCTTGACGTGCATTTTCAAAAGAAGAATAATTGCAAGCTAAAACAGTGTTTTTATTAACCGTTTTAAGAGTGCCTTTTTCTTCAGTATTTACCGGATCAGAATAGTCTGAAGCAAATTTGTCTGTATTAATTATATTTCCGTATTCGTCAGTAGGAATATATGTTTTACAACCGACAAGACTTAAGCAGGTGATTAAAGCAATAAAATGTGTTTTCATATCTGTTTTCCTTTTATTTCATATTTACATATTACGATAAAAGGAAAATATTGTCAACAACATTTTAATGTGTCATAAAAGATTGACAACCACTTGTTACTTCGTAATCCAAATCTTCGTCTGTTAAATTAATTATACGTTTATTTGTCGTTGCAATCACATTTTTGAATAGTGAACCTAATTTATAATCATCACAATCAACGTGTATTTTATCAACACTGTCAACATCAGAAATTTTAATTAGTGAAGTGTCATAATTAAATTGTTTTAAGACTTCTAAAGAGTGTTCAACAATAGCAGCTTTACGTTCAATAATTTCCTCATCTTTAATCATATGACACCTACTTTTCTATTCTTTTATTTATTCTTAAAGAACAGTTTGACAGAAAAGTAGACAAAAAAGAAGGTCTGTTTTATCAGACCTTCTTCGTTTTAAACTTTTACTTGACCTTTTGTAGACCATGTGTGTGTGCTATAACTTTGCAATTTAAAACTTGTTGTCGTTTTATCACAAGGAATTCCGGCTACATCAGAAATACCTGCACCAGAAGTAATTGACGAATCGTTTGTGTACCAATCCATGTTATCTGTAGAGTTCCATTGAATTTGTGCATTGACAGAATATTCATTGTTTAAATATTCTTTTGCAAGATTAATTTCAGCAAGTCCGTAACTGCCAGTACCTGTTTGTGTACCACCTTGTTCAAGCCAACCTGATTTATATAATCTATACCAAACCCCGTCAATTGTTCCTTGTTCAATAACAATATCGGTAGATTCATTTGTAACACCTTCAGGAAGTACAACATAACCTTCAACAGTAATTTGAGTGTTAAGATATGCCCAACGAAGTTGAATTATATCATCAATTTCAAAGTCATTGCTACTTGTTATTGTTAAAGTTTTTTTGTCAGCTGAAACAGATAACAATTCATTGGGGATTACAGTTTTCCCTTGATATAGGGCAAACATACCTTCTTTAAAATAACAAGGTTTTTCTAAAGGTATTGTTAATGTTTTTGTTACTTCTGTAACTGTATAGTTTTGAAGTCGCCAATCAATAGCACCTTTTACATGATCAACTTCTTTATCAACATATGTCTTAATAGCTTTTTGTGATGCTACACGATAATCACTGTTTGCTGACAGTTCAATGTCTTGGTCAAGTGCTCGATACTCTTTAACGAATGTTGACATTGTGTGATTACCTAATAAAACTATTATCTTGATTAAGAACTGATCGGGCGTATAGTAAACGCCCGATCAGTCGCATGTGCATATTAGCAAACGATTAAAGCAGACCAACCTTCAGGGGCTGCAGTACAGTTGATTTGGAATACAACAGTTCCATTTTCAGTGTTGTAACCAATCAGACCTTCCACTTCGTTTTTGCGGTCATCAAGCAGTTTAGCAACACTTACTTTATGTTCAGCGCTGACACCTAAATCAGTTGACAAAGTAACTGTATATGTCGCTGAATCGCCGTCTGCATGCATAACCCATTTGGCTTTATCAAGGGTTAGTGTGTGAGCTGATGTAGCTGAAGCTTTAATAGCAGCCAACGCTTCTGCAATCGCTTTTTCAGTAGCTAGTTTTGCATCATCAGCATTAGCAACGTCAGCAATACCACCTGTTTCACCTTCACCTTTAGCTTTAACAATAACACCAGCAGCGAAATTGTCAACTTCAACATTTGACAGAACATTGCCTTCAGCATTTGCATCAAATGTCTTATTTGTCAACGTCATGGTTTCAGCAGGGATGCCGTCATGTAAAGCACGAACAGCCTTTTCTGTGGCTAGTCTTGTGTCAAGAGCAGCATCAGCAGCAGAAATTGTTCCAGCAGCAACAGCATCTTCTTTCATATGCTTGACTTCAAGACCGCCTTCTTTAACAGACAGTGTTCCGTCAACATTTTGAATTGTGACGTCATCGACAGCAACAGACTTAACGCCAGCATCAATCATTTCCTGAACTTTAGCTTCGGAAGCGATTTTAGCAGCAGCCTTCAGTTCATCCGTTGTTTCAGTCGTAGCAAATGACGCATTAGCATCAGCAAGATTTGTCATCTTCAAGTTGCTGATTGTATTTTTGTCAGCATCAATTGTTTTGTTTGTTAATGTTTGTTCAGCGTCTTTACGAACGATGTCTTCAGCTTCAGTATTATCAATAACATCAAAAGCATCTTTTGTTAAAGATTCAGCATTGGCTACAGCAGCTTTAAATAGAATATAGTCGCCCTTTTTCAGTTCAACTTTAGCTAACGTTACATCCGTATCAACAAGAAACAAATCACCTTTTTGAACAGGGTAATTGATAGCAGCAACTGTACCACTGTATGTAACGGCACCAACAATATTAGCATCTAAAGCAGCTTTTAAAGAAGCAGCTGTAATAGCTTTATTGCTATCTGTTCCTGCAATAGCATCAGCATCAGATGCAAGTTTAATAACACCGTACTGTTCAGCTGTAGCAGCAAATTTTTCATTCTTTAAAGCATTAACAACAGCATTACCGGTGGAGAGGTTAGACAGTTGTGCATCTTCAGCTGCAAGATCTTCAACTTTACGAACGATTAAACCGCCAGCAGTAGTAATTTGACCGTCTTCGCTTTTGATATCATCAATTTTAGTAATAGCATTGCTACTATCAGCGTACAATTTAACATCAGCTGATAGCGTTTGAGCTTTGGTTGCGTTATCTACTGCTGAATTTAGTTTGACAGTGTTGGTTTCAGCAACACTTACTGTTTTAGAAGCAATGGCTTCGTAAATCGCAGCAAGATCAATATCTTTCTTGCTACCGTCGGAATAAGTTAAGACAATCTTTTTATTCTCATTGTCTAATTTACCTGACTCAACAGTTTCTGGCATGTCAATATATGACACTTCAGAAGGTTTGCCTTCAGCGCCGGTTTTTGTTAGCTTTAAGAAGTGACCAACTTTTCTGTCTTCACCACCTTCGGCTATGCCATTATCTTCAGCGGCTTCAACAGATACAACCAAACCATCAAAATAAATTTTTGTAGCAGCTTCGCCAGAACCTTGCTGGATACCAGTTGCATCAGCAATTTTTGAAACAGTCAAATCTGTTTTGAGTTTTGCTTCAAGTTCAGCAAGTTTTGCAGCAACGTCAGAAGCGTCTGACATATATTCCCATTTTTGGGCGCCAGCAGTAGCATCTACGCAAACACCAAACTTATGTTTTTCAGAATCAAAATAGATATAACCAACTTTTTTGGCTGTAGGTGCTGCGGTTAGACTTTGAATTACTACTTCTTGTAATTCATTTTGATTCATGTTTAGATTAATTCTAATTGACTTTGTAAAATCAACCATGTCTAATTTCCTTTAAAGTAAATCATATACAATTAGTTTAATTCAGCAGTGCCGCAGAAAGGTATGTTAAAATCAATAACAATATTATTATTGTCAATGACTGTAATCCCCCCCTCTGTTTCAACACCGTTTGCATCAAAAATTTGAACGGATGGTTTTTTATTTAGGCCGTGGTGAATTACCCAATGATCAGATGGTGAGTATTTATGCTCATCATATGAAAAATGTTTATCAATTTGATCAGAGTATTTTACCCATCCTAAATTATCTAAACGACCATTTAAAACATATGTTTGTTTTTCTGATGCAACATATACAGCCATTCCAATTGTTCTGCGTTGCATTGAAATAGCATTTAGTTCGCCAATGGTTTCAACGCTTTTCCAACCACCTTTTCCAAACTTGCTGTCATGAGTAGCATAAACGTCTTGATCAGTAAACGGAACTATTGAAGATGGAATATTAAGACCTTTAAGTTGTTCTGTCATAATGTTTCCTTTACTTCAAGCAAATTTCAATGTATTTAGCTGATTGCATATTATTAGACCGAAATACTACGTAATCAGTTATATAGTTATGTTCATTTTTTAGATTGATTACAGACTGTTCCCAATCCGAATAAATCAAACCGCCGCATAAAATTAAGACATCATTAGAAATTAAATCTTTAGGTACAGCAAAATACATATACTTGCCACCTTCACAATTAAAAGATAATGTCTTTTGTATTGTGTCAGATAGTTCACCATTCAGTTGAAGAATAGCTTCGTTGTCTAAAGTTTCGTCTTCGCTAACGCCCCAATAAATTTTATTTAAGAATTCAATTGAAATGGTTGAATTAACTTTAGCTGTATAATTTTCTGTTGAACCTTCTTTATTTCCATAAAGAATTGATACTGTTGCATTGATATTGTTTTGAACATTTTCAAAAATGTATGAACGAGCTGAATCGGCGACTTCAATATCATTAACCCATTGACGTTTAATTTCCATTAGGTTGACATCAACAGGGTTCCATGTCAAATCATAATTAACAACTTCACCTTTTTCAAATTTGTTTGCGGATGTAATGTTGACCATTTGATCAGCAGACACTATTCCACGTACATCAACCCATGACAACTGTGCTGACGTTGTTCTATCAAAATGCAAGTCAGCCGTAACTTGTTCCGCATCTTCGCCGCCGAAGTATTCAGTGACGAACATGCCGTTCATTAAAATTTCTAATTTTGTTGGGTTTGGCAAACGTGTTGGAAGGTTTGCTGAATCTAATTTTTTATCTAATGCTTCTTGCGTCGCAGTCGAAATAGGTTTATCTAGATCTGATGTATTATCAACATTGCCTAAACCAATTTGTTCTTTTGTGACATTGTGTGGGTTGTTTTTATTTTCGATATGATCTTTAACAATGTCATTTAAAGTATTTTCAACGGAAATAGCTCGTTCCCGTTCAACTTTTATTGCATTGTTTAGTTGCTCAACAGTGATTGCTTGATCGTCTGTAATAATATTTCCATCATCAATTAAAACACGGGCTTCACCATTGACAGGTTCGTCATCAAGAATAAAATCTGAATCTTTACCATTGTTTGCAGTATTAAATGACAGTTGAACTTTGTCATTGTCAATTCCTGTGCAACCTTCTTGCAACCATAAAAACGCATGAGTATAACATACATGATTGCCAATTAAGTTAAAGTATTCAACGTTTGAATAATCAATGTTTTTTGTTTTAACAATGTTCTCAATAGACGCGCCAAAAGCAAGGTTCCCAAACACATTAATTTTATCTGACAGCACTCCGTCTTCAAAAGAAATTAATGTACCTTCTGAAGCTGTGAAATTGTTTGTAGAAATTTCAATATTATTGATTGCAGTTTTTAATACAATATTACCAAACATGCTATTACGTGAAAAACGTAGATTTTTAGCATTATTAATAATGATACCGTCGAGCATTTTATTGTCACTATTCATTCCTGAAATAAAATGACAGTCAATAATGTTCGCATCAATTAATTGCTTTTTGGAATTGATAATATTTGCAGCACCTTTAACAATGATATCAACTTTTGATAGTTCAAAATTTGTCAAAGGCTTGTTTAATTCAATAGCAGCGGTGTTTTCTTTTGAAGGTACATAAAGTACATTAACACCTTTCATTGAGAAACCATTAGTAGCGTTTACTTCAATGTGACCATGAATAATAGCATCACCAAAGCCAACTAAACGGACATTATTTTTATTAACAGTTAAATCTTCATCAAACGTGCCAGTACCAATAAAGATTGTTTCAGCTGTTGTATTTTCTAATGCTTCAAAAATTGTTCCAAAAGCAGTTGAGCCATATTCAAACATATACCCGTTGAATAATATTTTTTCGCCAGGTGTAAATTTTTCTGTGCCTTTAAGGACACAAACAGTTTTATCTAATACCACTCCTTTTAAAGAATCAGCAGCATCTAATTTTTTAGATAGAGCAGCGTCAATAAATGCTTTATCATAGATGTCAGTAACATTAGCTTTTTCACTTAAGAATTTTGTGATAGCATTTTGTGTTAATGTTGTTGTTACTGATGTGCCTAAATCCTCAACGAACAATGTTTCAGGTGTAGGAATTGTTAATTTCTTCCACCATAAATAACCATGAGAACACCACAAATATTCATCATCATGTTCTTCTGTAGGTGGAATAGTATCTTTAAAAAGTTCTTTATAATCAACAACATAGTTGCCTTTTTTAGGGCGGACTTTCATATATGAGTTGCTAGGTGTTGGTTTTGGTGGAACTTTTTGAAGAGTTAAAGTTAAATTGATATCTGAAACGACTTTAACTTCACCGATCTGATCTTTATATCCTGGGGCTGAAACTTTCCAATGACAAATAGTGCCTTGTTCAACTTCAATAAATGACCGTTCCTCACGTTCAATTAAGACTTTAGCATTAGGAACATTACGAACATTAATTGTAAAGTTTTTAGTTAAATCGTTATCAGCCATTACAATTCTCTTGATGTTTGTTTAGTGCATTTTATTTAAGAGAACGTTTATTCTTAAAGATCTTTTTCAAGTAACTGTTCTTAATCTTAAGATAAACAATTGTTTGGTGTTTCCATGAAGTTTCTTTTTGATTGGTTTTTCAAGTTTTTGGATCAATATTTAGATATGTTTGATTTTAAAGAAAGTGAAGTTGAAATGAAGAAGATAGGGTGTTATGAGAGATTGTCAGAACCTTGTATGTTATCACCTGCAGGTGCTGATCGATTGAAACAATGTTGTAAAGAGTTACAGACGATTATCAATGAAGTATTGAATTATCGTGATATTACAATATTGTGTGGGTATCGTTCAAATGAAGAACAGGAAGCAATGTGCAAGAAGAAAACATCAAAAGCACATGCGGGGCAATCAGCGCATAATTATAAACCGAGTTTTGCTATAGATGTAGTTCCTTACCCTATTCCAATGAAAAATGGTGAGTGGGATAGCAATTCAGAAGAGTGGGACAAACTTCATGACTTGATTGTTGGTATTGCAAAAGAAAACAATATTGAATTAACATGGGGTGGTGATTGGAAAACAATAGTTGATAAACCACATTATGAATTGAAGAATTGGAAAGAAAGAATTTAAAATAAAGGCCGGTTGAAATTCCGGCCTTTATAGTTATTGATATTTGCAACAACTCTTTGAGAAATAGTGCAAAAAGTTGAAACGAAACAACCAATTATCAGAATCATCAATTCTTTTGCAAATGTAACAATTAATGCACCACGCGTATTGTTCAGAATCTTTAGAAATTAAAATGTTCTGGCAAAACTCTTCAAAATCATTCACAATAATTTTTGTAGAAAATGAATTAAATAATTTTGTTTGTAATTCAATTAACTGTTTAGATTCATTTGATTCTTTAGGTAACGTAAAAGAAAAAGACGAATCTTCAGGTGATTCAATTAGTTTATCGGTAGCAACATTAATTCCTTGATACTGAAACGTGTATAGAGCCATTACTGAATACCTAATAGATCTTTTAGTTTTTTAGAACCCCAATCGCCAACATACGTAGCAACTTCAGTATCAGTGTTAATAATTACAGGTGCAGCTTGAATTTTGTATTTATCTAGAATATCTGTATGTTCCATGCCGTTAATTTCTTCAATCTGATAATTCATACCGTCAAGCAGCTTCTTAACCTGTTTGCATTTAGGGCAATTAGGCATACCTACTAATTTAAACATTTCAATTCTCCATTTTATTTGAATTAATTGGAAGGACAAACGTGACCTTTCCATCATTTTATTCAGTAACTGATTCTTTTTCGAAGGAAGTTACAGTATTCCAACGTTCATCAACCTGTTTCTGAAAATCTTTACTCAAACCTTTTTTGCTAGCAGCATCTTTAATAGCTTTTTTCAAATCAGCTGTAGGAATAGACATTTTAGCAAAAGCATGATAAACGATACCTTTAGAAGATTCGTCAACCTGTGTCAACACTTTTTCCCAATAGCATCCCTCACGTTTCAAGCTAGATACTGTCAGATTAGAAGCTTCAGTGCCTACATATTTTAACTGGCCTAAACCAACAGTCATGTCTTCATTGGCAGCTTGAACAATGTAATCAAGCTTTTGTTTGATTTGATCAGCAACGTCTTTTTTTGTGACATTAGAAGCAGCAATGCACAGCCACGACGGACTAGTGCCACCGTCAACAATCATATTCCCTACAAAATATGTTTTGTTGCCTTCTTCATAGTATGCAACTGTTTCAGAAGCCCATGACGGTCTTGACGACAAGTTGTCAGAACGCTGAATTACTTTATCACTCATCGTAGAACATGCAGACATTGTCATACACATGATTACTGTAGCAATAGTTTTATTCATGATATTTTCCTTTCGATTAGCTTTTCTTTTCATCGTATAAATATACTATATAATGAAAGCAAAAGGATGTCAATATAAAATTTAAATGTTTTCTAATTTTCTTAAAGTTTGTAGATTAAGCCCTGCTACTTCAAGTCTTAAATTATACTTTAAAGCTAAATAAACTAAAATATCATCATTGAATCTATAAAGATGTTGTTGTCGTCTATAGATATATGCACGATTTTCTTCTTTATTTTCAAACCAATGTTCATATTGGTAGATATGAGGATTTGCTCGAATTATTGAAAGGGGTCTGACAAATTTACCTCGACGTACTTCTTTTACAGTAAAGTTAATAATTTTAGTTTTTTCTTCGTTAAGTACAGGTACTGTAATGTATACTTTTTTAAGATTATCAATTTGATTTTGTGATAATTTAGAAATTAGCATGATCTGATTTTCCCAATGGCAATTAATTTTTTCAATTCTTTCATAATCATCTTTTCAGCTTTTTCTTGTGTTGTTGTATATGCAATTAGCTTAAAGTCACGATCATGGTAGATTGGTCCTGCAACAAAATTAATTTCTGTAGATTCGTGTTGATTTTCAATAAAAATCTTGTAAACAACAGGTTTCATATTTGGATAGCTGAAACTGAAACTCCATCTAAAAACTCTTTTGCCGTCAACAATGTTTATAGAGGGTTTGTTTGGTTGTTGTTTATAAAAAACAGGTTGTTTAGGTTTTGTTGCTGGTATGTTATAACCGGTTTTAGGAATAATAATTTTGTTGTTAGTATAATTCTTTTTAAAGACACCATGACGGTTTGGTTCACGTGTTGTACGCGGTGCACCTTGAGGTTTATTTTTAGTAATATTGAGTGAAATCTTTTTGCAAGACAAATCATCTAAACAATTAAAAAGCTCAACACTTCTAGTTTCCTGTCGTTGAGGATCTTTAAATCCTTTAATGTAGTACGCAACAGCTTCCGGTAATTCCGTAGGGTATTCAGTGCGATGAGACATTGGATCTGTAACAACTGATTTTTTAATATATTCTTCATGCTCTTTTTCAATTGCCGCATCTGTTCGTGTCCATAAACCTCCACTGTATTTAGGTTTATTTAGTTCCAATTTAGGCAATTCCTGAATATAAAAATCTTTACTGTTTGGTGGAATTAATTGTTCTGCCGTTTCTCTTGAAGATGAATACGACACCATTGTATCTGACTTGTTGCCAGAATTTCTTTTATAAACTACGAATACTGACATTAGTTTTCCTATTAGTTAAGTTTAAGAATATGTTAGCAAATTTATTCAAGATAGTCAATCACTAAATTCCAAAAAGTTCTTAATTTATTGATGTTTTTTAATAGGTAAATAAAAATGTATAGTGTTTCATATGAAGATAATTTTATTGAACCAATGAATGTAAAGGAATTTACATATGATACACAGTTGCGTGATGTGCCTTTACCTAATTCTGTTTTACCTAAAGTTTATCCTTTTGAAAACACAGATGGAAAGATTACTTTTGTTGAACCGAATTTTAATAAAACATATGCACAAATGTCTGTTTATGATTCGTTAACATACAAAAGCACTACATCAGGTTTCTTTTTAGTTGACCAAATTCCATCTAATACAAATACACCTTTTAAAACAACATATCATAGCAAGGTTACAATTAATACTTTAGCTGCTGTTGGTTTCAAGTATTTGAATACATATAGACCATTAAAAAAGGGTGATTATTTTTATATTACAGGAAGCCAAAGTTTTACTGTAGATAATGTTTTATTCGAGCCGTCTGATATTATAGTGTTTATGCAAGATTGTGGTGTTGATACAGATGTTACATACGGTATGTTGAAACACATGAAAAGTTTTAAATTATTAAAGACATCATACGGTAAAAAGAAGGGGTATAAAGATTTGAAGATACTCAAACAAACTTTATATACCCCGTCAATTGATTCATATTGGAAATATAATAGAATTAATGTTAAGAAAGTTTCAAATGCATATGATGTTGTGACATTAATCCTACCTAAAGATTATTGGTATGTACCTACATTAAGATTTTTTCCAACGTTTATTTAGAATCATTCTTCAAAGAATTCAAGGTAAACACCTCTAACAGGTGAATTACGTTTCATACTTTGATTGATATGTTGACGTGAAACTTTAAGTTCTTTGGCACAACTTGACAGTGATTCCCAAACTTTTCCTGATCTAGCATCGCGTACTTTTTTCTTGCGACGTGACTCCCATTTCATACCTGTACGGCGTAAAGAGCCTAAAAGTTTACCACGCGTTGTTCCTAAATTTGAACAAACTTCATCAAAATTATAATGCTTATCTTGAATGGCTGTATTTAATACGTTATGTGTTACAGTTTGCTCAAGACGACTGCTTAATGCATTGATGTCTTTTAATGTATATATGTAATGATGCTCGACTTCTGTACGTTCCAAACAATTTTTATTATGAAGGTATCTTAATGTATTAATAAAAGCACCTTTAGGCAAATTGCCGGATTTGGAAATTTCTTTATATTTAGCATATGCTTCATCTGTTGATAGTGAAGCATTTTTAAACATCATTGCTACATCGTAGTAGTCAATTTTAGTGCGTTCATTTGTGTTGTATTTGAATTTATTACCACGGCGTTTAAAATCATGTTGATGATTAAGGATATTAACCAAATACTTTACTTGTGCAAGACTTAGATTCATAAAATCTGATTCGTTGTTGAATTTTCTATAGTATGCTGCTCGTAATTCTTCAGCATTAATATATGAATCAGTTTCTTTAATAATGGTTAATAATCTTCCCATATTAATACGATAGACAGGTCTGTCTTTACTATCAAAAGAAAAACCTTTAATGTCTTCAGTGTTTTTTGAATCAAATAGATTTTCGCTTGAATCGTTCAGCATTATAGGTTTCCTGAATTAGTTTTTGTTTCAGTTTCTTCTTTAGATTTTCTTTTACGTCGCACAACAGGTTTTTCATATTCACTATTTATGCTATAAAGACCTTTTGTACATGTGATTTGTTTTCTTTTCTTCAGGTGACTTAAGATATTAACCAAACCACTTTCAGATAATTGTAAATTTGGTGAGTGTTCATTGATGATTTTGCACAAATCATTTTTATCAATAGGTGATTTGTTTGTTAAAATAGATATAATCAAATTAACTAAAGGTTTATTCTCAATTGATGTGTTCGTGCGACGTGTAATGGTGCGTTTTACTTTATCTTTATTAACAATATAAACGCCACGTTCAACGGTTAAAACATCTTTTTGAGTAATCAAATTTCGTAGCAATAATGAAACTTGAGTGACGCTTAAATCTTGAAAGTTTTTGCAATCATGATATTTTCTGTAAAATGCAACACGAAGATGTTTAGCTGTAATTGGTTTTTTGGCAAGTTCCATCAAATACAAAAGTGCATACCGTAGATTACGTCCACCTTTAAAACTATTGTTTGTATATTCTGGAATGTCTGAAGTATCACTAATATCAAAATAGTCTAACATTTAGAATTCACCTGCTTTTATTTAAAAGTGTTTATAGAACATTTAATTATTATAGTAGAATTTTACAATGAAAATTATTGTTTGTCAACAATTAGTTATTGTAAAGTTGTAGGTATTGAAATGATTTTGTTACTATACTTTTTAATTGAGTTTAGATATTCCGTGACATTTTTTCCAAAAGCTTCAGCAACTTCAATAATTTGATTTGCTGACTCTTCACTTAAACATTCAATAGAGATTTCAGATTGATTATCAGGACAAACTTCATCAATAATATCATTAGGAATAATTGTATCTATCTTTACAACGTCTCTATTTAATTTTTCTATGAACATTATGATATAAGGTTTGTCTGCACAATCTTGTTCAAACATACGTACTATAACAATTTCAAATGGTAAATTGTTTTTGATGACAGCTGTACAAACTGAAGATACACCGTTAAAATTATCACTTTCTTCTTCAGTTAAGATTTTTGTTTTAAAGTTAAGGTCTGAAATTTTTGTCATATTTATTTACTTATCTATTGATGTTACTACTTTACCATTTTTAACAATAAAGTCAAAACCGCCAATAGTGACTTTATTCGCATTGTTAATCAAGCCAATAGCTAAACTTTCATTTAACAGATTCTTTCGGATAGTTTGAATATCAATAGCACCTGAACGTTCAAGATATCTGACTAAAGCATGATCAGTTAAGTATTCGTATTTTGTTAAGCCATTATAGACATTATTTAAACGCTCAACTTCTTTTGTAGTATCATCAATCTTTTTGTTTAAATCTTTTAAGATAGATTCATACATTTCTTTATCAGCTTTTAACTGATTAAGAAGTTTAGTCTTTTCAGATTTCATTTTCTTTAAATCATTAACGGCTTCTTCCATCATTTCATTTAGCTTTCTTAAAAATCATACGATCAATCCAAAAGAAAATCAAACCACCAATTAAATTGGCAATGATTGTACTTGTTAAGGCACTGCAATTTTTTAGCCAATAAATGACAGCTGCCAGAATTGGTGTCGACAGCTGCCACCTGATTAAATATATTGTATATTGCTTCAACATATTATATAAAAGTTATTTATTTTTCTAAAGTAATTAAATCAGCATATGGAAATGTTTTAATAGCATCACAAAAGTCATGCCATTCACCTAATTTATGATCACGACGTTGAAAATACATATTGCGCAAGCTTTTTGCATTTGTATTCAACATACGTGTTTGTAAATAACCATCAGGTAAATTCATTGTAATAATGTCGAATAATTCTTTTTTCTTTAATGTGTCTTTTTCTTCGCAATAACGTTTGATATCATCATTTAAACGTTTCAATGTTTCAGGGTAGATGTATTCAAAAGTTTCAAAATCTGATTCGTCAACGCCACCTTTCCACGCAAGATGCATTGTTGATTCTGAACTCTTCGATGTATGACGATATGTATCAAGTTGTTTGTGAAAACGTAAAGGCGCACGAACAGCAATCCAATACTGAATTTGTTCAAGAAATTTATCATGTCCTGCACCTGAAGAAACTAAAGTTTTAGATAATGGCGCAAAACGTTCAAGAATTTCAGGACGTACAGTTTTTGTATCAGCAAATAGTTCAAGGTCATCTAAAGATGTTTTCCCATAACTCAACATCGAACCAAGCATGGCTGGTTCAAAACCTGTACATTGGATTAGTTTAACTTTCATGTCTTCCTCTTTACATTAGTTTTATACGTTTAAATAAACTTTTTTGCTTTGACTTCTTATGTTGTTTGTAAATGATAATAATTAAAGCCAGAATAACAATAAAACAAACTTCGAAATGTTTTATTTGCAAGATTTGGTAGATAATTTCATTTAGATTCATTCTTCTTCCTGATTAAATGTAACCAATCTAAAGCTGACTTTTCTTTTGTATTATCAGTGCTTAAGTATTCAGCAAATTGTTGTGTCAATTCTTTATCTCCGATTGTTTTTAATGTGGCCCATAAATCTTCTGTCATCCTTTTGTTTGTTGTTAATGCTGCTTGTTGATTGTCAGCTAAAATAACATTATCAATTATTTTAGTGATCGGAAACATTTTTCCTGTATCATCATCAAATACAAAAGTTTCATATTGAGCTTCAGAGATTTTGAATGTGATATAATTAAAAAACAACGTCTCACCAATAACTACATCATACTCCTTTTTGTAATATGGATGAAGGTATTTCACAATTATCCGCCTTAAGTTCTGATCATTATTTGTTAAGATAAATTAGCACAAAATTTAAATAGTTTCAAGAAGATTTTTAGATAAATTTTCAGTCAATAGTTCTTTAACAAATTTGTTTAATTGACAACTCTCATAAAGAAATATATCCATTGTGGCATATCTTGTTTTATTTTTAGGCCACCAAGCAAGCAATCTAAAGTCTTTCTTAAATACATGCGGGTGATAAATTAAATCACATTCTTCAGGTAAATTCATGTTAACAAATTCATTTTTTAAGCATGCTATTGTAGTATTTTCAAGTCCTTTCCATTTTACAACCTTGCATGTAGTATCCATGTTTAAACTACCAATGTATTCAGGAAATCCTTCACACGATAGTAGCTCGACTGCTTCAATCGTCAACACGCCATCAATAGTGTTAGGTAAACCTTCAGCGTTAGACGCCATATTAAACAGATTTGACCATGTAAAGTTTCCAAGAATGTGTAAAGATTTCATATCAAACGACAATCTTCCTGAATAGTAAATAGTGTCTTTCAGTTCCAAATACTGTTCAGACTGAACGTATTCTTTTAAATCTTCGCTATTTGTTATATATGTTGTCATTAGAGCGTTTCCATGAAAGTTTCAACGGGGTCACTTGCCGAGTTGATATATGCGTAGTTTTCACAAAACCCGTTATTCATATCGTTTAAATAAAGAATTGTAGATTGATTTCTGCAAATTTCGAACGCTTCATCTAAAAGATCTTTAGGAAGAAATTGTTTCATACGTTCAAAAGATTTAGTAGTTCCATAAAAGATTTTATCATAAACTCGTTCAGCATTGATTACAGACATAGGTAAATATTCAAGTGTATCATCATTATATTTGTCACTTAATTTAAAACGAACAATGAACGGACCTTCATCATCACTGATTTCGTTTGTCAAATGAATACAACTTAATCCTTTAGTAGTCAGCAACGAATTAACTTCAATACCGCCACAATAAATTATATGTTTTAATTCGGCAAAAGAAATTTCTTTTTTAATTTCTAATTTACCATCAACCCTGATTGGAATAAAGTTAACGTTTTTTATAGGACATTCAATAACAACATTGTGTCTTACATGTATATTAGAAATATCGACAACCAATTCAGTACAAATAAACAAGCTTCCATCATACAAACCGTCTTTAATGTTTGCTTTCAAAGTTTCAAAATCTTGTTCATTATGAATAAACATTGTCATCAACCTTTCATTTCTTATATTTATATATTACATAAAAATACGATAGTTGTCAACAGTTAAATATAAAAAAAGAAAAGGGGGTTCGTTAAGAATCCCCTTTTTCGATTATTTTTACATATTCAATGCGTTCAAATATGTATCGAGGATAAAGTCTTCTTCCTGCTGTGTATTTTTATCTTTCTTGCGGCGTTTGACAATTTCTTTAATCGCTTTCTTGTCAAAGCCATTACTATCAGCTTCTTCTAGAAGTTCCTTAAGATCCTGACCTAGACCTTTACGTTCTTCTTCAATCGATTCATAACGTTCAATGTAGCTCAACAGACGAGCACCATCAACACCATTTACGCTTTTTGTTTCTTCTTCAGACATTTAAATGACCTTTCAATTAGTTTAAACAACTGGCAACAATTCTTTATCAGAAGTGCCGCCAACCCAAGAGTAAGCTTTCGGCTTACTTTTAGATAACTTTACCCAAATAACCATTCCAACTTTACGTGATTCTAAAGGAATTTCTTTTAGAGCTTCTCGTTTTGATGTATAGTATTTGAACGGTAATTCTTTTGTTACAACAGGAACTTCTTCAATTACTTCGTCAATCAGATCCGTTGCTTCGTCAATGATTGTGTCAACCGTATCTTCAGATGGTTTAACATTTTCACTTTCATTACGAATTGTTTTAACATTCTTTTCATTCAGATTAACAAAAGTATTTCTGACATATGGGCAATCTTGAACATCTAAAAAGTAGTTTGTATCAACTGTACAAAAATATGATGCAATGCCTTTATTGGTATCGTAACCACAAACCAGTTTATCTTGCAATTCAATCGAATCTTCAGAATTGGAAAGAATGGCAATAGTTTCATAACCCACATCATCATCCCATGAGTGTTCAATGATAACGTTTTTTGTTTTGAACCATTGAATACGTGATAGATCGTGTAACAAACTGTAAACGTTTTTATGTGAATCTGAATCAAAAGTTTTAGAAAAATCTAACGTAATTGTAGTTTCAGCTTGTTTTTCTACAAGCTTGCTAATTTCATATGGAAGTTTCTTTTCAGATTTATAATCAACAAAAGGTACAATAGTCAATGTCAAATGTTTTGTAACTTCATCAAAAACTGTTCTAATGCCCTTAATGTTCAATCTGAAAAGTTGAGAATCATACATCTTCTTTCTCCTAAATTAATCAAGATGTGAAAACAATAGCATTAATTAAAAAGTTTGTCAATAGGCAAAAAACAAGCCACTCAAATTTTAAGTGGCTTGTTGTAACTTTAGATGATTTGTGAAATTATAAAAGTATCTTTTGGATACTTTTCCTTCAAACGTCTGTATTCAGCAAATGCTGATTCACGTGTATCATGGTATACTTTAGGTGCATGACCGTTTCGTTTCATGATTAAGAATTTGCCAGAAAGTTTATTGAGACTCGTGTCTCCAATTAAGTGATATGGTTTGCCAAACGTTGGATCGTTATGGTCACATTTATAGTCTTTTAAAAGTTTAACAGTTTCATTGGCAACTGCAGATAAATCTTTCGTTGTGTCAATAAAAACATGATGAATATTTCCAGAAGGAATTGGTTCTCTCATTTCTGTTGTTTTTGTGTATGTGCCATTAATGCATTTAATTTCAATGTTGATTTCTTTTTTGTTTATTTCATCTTTGTAGTTGACAATGACATACTCAACAAGTTCGTTTGAAGATAAACATAAATCAACATTATAAAACCATGTGTTTAAAATCTTTACTTTGCATTTATGGAAAATTAGAACATTTCCATAATTAATTTTATCTGTGCCTGGAACATATTCTTGAATAAAGTTTTTTATGAACCCTTTTGGCTTTTGTTTGTTCATTGAGAAACCTTTCAGTTAGACTGTTTGATAAGAGTCAATATAATTATTTTAACTTTGTTTGTCAAGTTGTTTTATTGAACTTTCAATTTACCTAATTTATCAAAACAAAGAGAGGTTGTTGAAACATATCGTAATGGAACTGAATGGTATTGCGTTTATTCAGACGGATGGGTTGAACAAGGTGGTATTTTTCAAGGAGATTCAACTTATAAATTAACTGCTTATAATTTTCATAAACCGTTTAAAGATACAAATTACTTTTTTATTGCGACAATAAACAATTTAGGTCACTCGTGGTTTACCGGCACAAGCGGGGCAGATATGCGTTCTGTAACCGATATAGCCAGTTCATATGGTGCTGGTTTAAAAACATCTACATCAATATCAATTCAAGGGTTTTCAAAACATGCGTGGTATGCATGTGGTCAAGGTTTGCAACAGCAATCAGCAAAGATATATTGTATAAAATATTAATATTTTATACAATATAAAATAATTATTGCATTTTGTTGTACTTTTGCATTGTCTTGATAAGTTGAAGAAGAACGAGTAGCGTTTAGAATAAGCGTAGATGAACGTCCTCCTGTAGCTGTATCTAAATTAGCTGTATATCTTTCACTAGCAACAGTTGTAATACCACCATTGTAAAACACACCAGAACTACCACCCCAATCCCAGGGTGTTCTATTTCCGATCGCCTTGCCTGTAATATTTGGCAAACTTTCGTAAACATAAGAGCCAACACCGCCACGATCACCAAAACCTTGCGCAATACGATCTGTAAAATTAGGTAAATTGAAAGTTAGTCAAATTTTTCAGAATAACGCAAAATAAAAATTTTTATAATCTTGAAAAGTAAATTATTTTGTTGATAATGTTGTTCAACATTTTAACAAGTAAAAGGAAAAGAAATGTCTAAACGTCATGTGTACCCATCAGCTGCTATAAACCGTAAATATAAACGCAATGCTGAAAAGAGAAGATTGACCGCGCAATTACCTGTAAAAGAACATTCTTTAAAAGTATATAGTTATTTACGTGTTTCTACTGGCATGCAAACAGTTGAGTCTCAAAAGATTGGGGTAGAATCTTTTGCTAAACAAAAATCTTTAACCATTGATGAATATATAATTGATGAAGGTATTTCAGGAACCGTTAAAGCCGAAAACAGAAATTTAGGTAAACTGTTGAAAAAATTAAAAGATGGTGACATTGTTATTTGTTCAGAGTTGTCAAGATTGTCTAGAACAATGACTGAATTATTATGTTTATTAAATAGTATTTTGAAAACAGGCGCTAAAGTTTATTCAGTAAAAGAAAATTACACTTTAGGTGACGACTTAACATCTCAAGTTATTGCATTTGCATTTTCTTTATGTGCTGACATTGAACGAAGAATGATTAGTGCACGTACAAAAGAAGGGTTAGCTAATGCAAAAGCTAAAGGTAAAATATTAGGTAGGCCTAAAGGATATGTCTGCAAACATCATGTTACTGATGGCAAAAAGTACAAATACTTAAAATTAAGATTAAAAGGTTTGTCAAAAATCAAAATCGCAAAACGATTTAGAATCTCATATAAAACGATTCAAAATTGGGTTAAAGCAAATAATTTAGACGATTACCTAAAGTTTGTTAAATTTAAAACTAATTATAAAATTTTTGATAAATTTGCTAAATCAATTGTTGACAACGTTTAGACGCTTTTGAACCTCTGGTTTTGTTAAAAACTGTTTAATTGCACGTTCAAAATTATTGTCAAGTAAGCCATTATTATCTAAATCATCAACTAGATAACGACCTGCTTTGCTATCTAAAAAGTCACGAGTCAGTTCAGCGGACATATCACAGTTGTTTTGTAAATGTTCTGAAGCAATGTTCCAATATGTTGATAACAAATCTTCATCAATACCTTTAGCTTTTAGTTCACCATAAAATCCATGGTCTTCGTTATCTGTTGGGAGTACAACAGTATCAATTCCTTCATCTTTTTCAATTTCTTCCATAAAGGATCTTAAGTAATGTTCGATTTGTTTAATTTCTAAAGACATCGTTCTATTCCCAATTTCTTAGTGTAATTTTAACAGCATCAGTCCATGTGGCTGTTGTCCCATCTGTCGTTAATAACTTCCCGTTATTTCCAGTTTGGTCAGGAATAGCATCGACATTATCAATAGCTGTTTTAACAAATGCTGTGGTTGCAATTCTTGTTGTATTATCACCAACATCAGCTGTTGTAGCTTTAGGTGTTCCAGTGAATTCTGGGTCTTTCAATGTTGCATATGCTGATAAATCGATATCACCAGCAAGTTTATCCCAAAAACCTGCAACATCGCCAACAGGTGCAACCCATGCATAATTATCACCAGTTGACTTAACATTGTAAACATCACCTTCTGTTAAGTTTTCTGTTGGCAAATCGTCGACTGTTTCAACTGACCCTTTGTATTTATATACTGATGAAATTTTACTTGCTATTTCGTCTTTTGTAAATGCATCAGTAATCCCATAACCTGCTAAAGTATCTGCTTTATTCGCTTTTTCTGATTCGTAATTATCATACTTTGATACTCTATCTGTTGTAATACCAGAATCAACAGCGGCAACTTGCGTTTCTGTTAACGCATTTTGTTTTGAATCAAGATTTAAATCAACCCATGATGCAACTGTACCGTTTGTTGTCAAAACATTACCAGATTTATTCGTTTGATCAGGTAAAGCGTCAATATTTGAAATTGCAGTAGTAACATATTCAGTTGTAGCAACATTTTTTGAACTATCAGAAGCATCTTTTGTAACAGCTTGCAAACTTCCAGTAAATTCTTTATTACCACTAATTTGTTGATCTGTGTCAACAGTTAATAAAGTATCTGCTCTTAAAGTAATTAAACCATGTGTCATTTTACAAGCTCCTGATCGCAAGTTATATTTAAGAACATTTATACAATCTTTAAAATGTAAATCACAAAAATTAACTTTCAATTTGCCTAATTTTATAGGTAGGTATCCAAAAGGCGGGACTGCGGGGGTGTATGGTAGTGCCGCCGTACCTAATATTACCGCAACATGGAATTGTCGTGGTGTTCGTTCTGAGGTTGGTTTATATGACGGAACGGGGGCTATAGTTACCAATACAAGTGTTCTTGCAGGTGGCTCTTCAGCAAGCGCAAGTTCTGGTTTTACAGGCCATTGGATACAGTCGTTTGACGCATCAAGAGTAAGCAGTGTTTATCAAAACACTACAACGGTTGACGCTAACAACACACAGATTTTATTTTGTATCAGATATTAATATCGTATACAAAAATTAACAACGGCAGAAAATGGTTGAACCCTATTGGTTGC
>CALBJM010000302.1 GCA_937893225.1 uncultured Erysipelotrichaceae bacterium
ATAACAGTAAAAAAGAAAACAAAGAAAAGAAGGGTAGATTTGTTCCGAATATCTGCTAGTGTTTTTGCTATTTCTTTACTTGCTGCATTGGTCTCTACATTATTTTTGCGCTCATACAACAATTCATTAAGTACACAGAAGCAATCTATTGATTCACAAATTGCTACGATACAAACACAGAATGATGCTGTGAAAGTTGAAATACAAACTCTATCTTCGTCAGATCGCGTAGATGAAATTGCTGCAGGAAGTGGTATGAGCCGAAACCAAAGTAATGTCATCACTATTCAAGATGATGGTACGCAAGACGGAGAATAACAATTATGAAAAAAAGAAAGCGTAATCATGCGGTTCGCAATATCTTTTTAGTAACATTGGGATTGATGATTTTAATAACTTCCAATGTTTTTATGGTATCTATAGGAAAAATACATATATTATCTGATACGGACTTGAGTGTCTATGCAGATAATCAAAATATTGTAACAGAAACTGAACAAGCTTTGCGTGGTGAAATCAAAGATCGAAATGGAAATATCATTGCACAAGATAATCGAACATATAATATTGTCTGTATCTTAGATTCTTCTAGACCTTCTGTTGGGGATACAGTTGCATATGTAAAAGATAAAGAGCATACTGCTGAAGTCCTTTCGAAGATATTGCGTATGGATAAGGATAAAATACTGGATTATCTTTCGCAAGATAAGTACCAAACCGAACTTGGCATAGGTGGAAGAAACCTTAGTAAATCTGTAAAAGACGAAATCGAGTCATCTGATTTGACGGGTATTGAATTTACGGATTCTATACAGCGTGTATATCCAAATAATATATTTGCTTCAAATTTAATAGGTTATGCACAATCAGATGAAAATGGCAATACTGTTGGAAAGATGGGATTAGAGTTATATTTAGATTCTTATCTACAGGGTAAAGATGGCTCGAAAACATATCAAGTAGATAAAGATGGATATGTATTGCCAGGAATGAAAGAAGAAGTTGTTTCTGCAGTCAATGGTAATGATGTCTATTTAACACTTGATAGTGGAATCCAATCTGCTTTAGAGCAATCTTTTAATATTACAAATGAAAAATTCAATGCAGAGCGTGCTTGGGGCGGTGCAATGGAAATCAAAACAGGCAAAGTTATTGCTTGGGGACAGACACCTTCTTATAATCCTAATACTTTAGATAATATTCAAGATTATACAAATATTGGCGCGCAAACGCCTTATGAACCTGGTTCAACGCTAAAAACATTTACGTGGGCTGCCGCAATCAATGAAGGCGTATATGACGGAAGTCGTACTGCAGATGGAAATGAATTTTGTTTTACTGCAGATTCTAATAATGATCCAGTACAAACCTATTCAGAAGATAACTATGGGTGTATTTACAATGCTAAGAAGAAAAAATATGGTGATATTGATTTGGATCATGGCTTGATCTATTCTTTAAATACGGTTGCAGCTAC
>CALBJM010000303.1 GCA_937893225.1 uncultured Erysipelotrichaceae bacterium
TACGGCTGGTTTCACTTCTTCATGAACAATTGGTTTACCCGTCTTTTTCGCTTCGATTGCTTCTTCTAGCATCTCTATATACATATCAATACCAACAGTATCTATAAAACCAGACTGTGAAGGACCTAGTAGATCACCTGCACCACGTATCGTCAAGTCACGCATTGCAATCTTATATCCAGAACCAAGCGTTGCAAATTCTTTGACTGCTGTAAGTCTTTTTTGCGCTACTTCACTTAGCTGTCTCCTCTCTGGAATCATTAAATACGCATATGCCAAACGATCACTTCTTCCAACTCTACCTTTGATTTGATAGATTTGCGCTAAACCAAAATTCTGCGCATCTTCAATCAATATTGTATTAGCATTTGGTACATCAATTCCATTTTCTACGATCGTTGTACACACAAGAACATCAATTTCATGATTTGTAAAACGAAACATAATGTCTTCTATTTCTTCTCTATTCATTTGGCCATGGACACAACTAATTCTTGCATCAGGTACAAGAAATTGTAATTTTCGTACTGTATTATAGATTTGTTCAATATTGTTATAGAGATAAAAGACTTGCCCTTTTCTACTGAGTTCTTTTTCTATGGCATTTTGTATTAAACCATTATTCTTTTCAACAACATATGTTTGTACAGAATAGCGATTTCTAGGTGGTGTTTCTAATTGAGATAATTGACGTATGCCAACTAGTGACATTTGCAACGTTCTTGGAATTGGTGTAGCACTAAGTGTCAATACATCTATTCCATTCTTCATTTCTTTGATACGTTCTTTATGTTCAACGCCAAATCTTTGTTCCTCATCTACAATCAATAAACCAAGATCTTTAAACACAATATCTTTACTCAATAAACGATGAGTGCCAATAACAATATCTACTTTTCCTTCTTCAAGATCTTTCAAAGTCTTCTTTACTTCAGACTGTGGAACAAAACGATCCAATACACGAATTTCTACCGGATAGCCTTTGTATCTTTCAGAAAATGTATGAAAGTGCTGTTCAGCTAATATTGTTGTTGGACACAATACTGCAACTTGTTTATTGTCCATTACAGCTTTAAATGAAGCTATGACAGACACTTCTGTTTTACCAAATCCAACGTCACCACAAACTAGTCGATCCATTGGCTTGTCACTTTCCATGTCTTTTTTGATTGCTTCAACAGCTTTTTTCTGATCAGGTGTGAGTTCATATATAAATGCATTTTCAAATTTCTTTTGTTCTTCCGTATCTTTAGAAAAAGCATATCCTATATGTGTTTCTCTATTGGAATACAACGAAATAAGTCTTTCAGCAATATCTTCTACATTTTCCTGTAGCTTTTTCTTTGTCTTTTCCCAATCTCCACTTCCAAGCTTATTCAAGCGAGGTACTACCCCTTCTCTAGAAACAAATTTTCTAACCAAACGGAATTGTTCTAAAGGCACTAATAATTCTGCATTACCACGATACACAACTTTCAAAAAGTCTCTTTTTACACCTTGAAACTCTCTTGTTTCAATGCCAATATACTGC
>CALBJM010000304.1 GCA_937893225.1 uncultured Erysipelotrichaceae bacterium
CATGAGCTGTTTGTATTGACCACCAAAATCAAGAACGACAATCATTTCTTCTGCCATTCGTTACTCCTTTTCTACGATTCAAATAAAGCGGACAAAACTTGTCCGCTACTATCATACAAGATTCTCACCAATTATGCTTGCTTTTTTGCTAAAGATGCCGCAATAAATCCTCTAAATATAGGATGTGCCTTATTTGGTCTACTCTTAAATTCCGGATGGAACTGGACGCCAACAAAGAAATCACAAGAATCATTTTCTACAGCTTCAACAAGATTTTGATCTGGATTGATCCCCGCAATCGTCATGCCATGTTGGATATACTCTTCTCTAAATTCATTATTAAATTCATATCTATGTCTATGTCTTTCGGAAATATTCTCATTTCCATACAACTTGATCAACTTAGAACCTTCTTGCAATCTGCAAGGATATGCACCTAAGCGCATCGTGCCACCCTTATCAATTTCATCAGATTGTCCATGAATAAAATCAATTACTTTATGTGTAGAATCTTTATCAAATTCTGAAGAATTCGCATCCTTATACCCTAATACATTTCTAGCAAACTCAATTGTAGCAATCTGCATACCTAAACAAATTCCAAAGTATGGAATATTATTTTCACGTGCATATTTACAAGCAGTGATCATGCCTTCGATACCACGATCACCAAAACCACCAGGCACAATGATTCCCTGTACATCTCTAAAAATAGCTGGTGCAGTTTCATCTGTAATATCTTCAGACTCCACCCACTTGATATGTACTTGTGCACCTGTTTCATATCCACCATGTTTCAATGATTCAACAACTGATAAATATGCATCATGCAATGCAACATATTTACCAACAAGTGCAATATTCACTTCATCATTGGAAGAATGAATGCGATCCAACATCGCATTCCATTCTGTTAAATCGATGCTGCCTGCATCAAGATGCAACTCTCTGCAAATAATTTCAGAAAAGTTCTGATTTTCTAACATAATTGGTGCTTCATACAAATCTGCAACAGTCGTATTTTCAATAACGCAATCTGGCTTAACGTTACAAAACAAAGAAATCTTTTCTTTTACAGACTGTGGCAACTTTCCATCACAGCGCGCAATAATGATATTTGGTCTTACACCTAGATTTTGTAATTCCTTTACGGAATGTTGTGTTGGTTTTGATTTATATTCATTAGAACCAGAAATATATGGAACAAGTGTTACATGGATGAAACAACAATCCTCAGGTCTTTCAATAGAAATCTGGCGAATGGCTTCTAAAAATGGTTGAGACTCAATATCCCCTACTGTACCGCCAATTTCAGTAATAACGATATCTGCATTAGCATGTTCACCTACATTGTAAATAAAACGTTTAATTTCATTTGTAATATGTGGAATGATCTGTACAGTTTCTCCAAGATATTCTCCACGTCTTTCCTTTTGCAAAACATTCCAATATGCTTTACCAGAAGTCAAATTAGAAAATTTATTTAAGTTTTCATCAATAAATCTTTCATAATGTCCCAAATCTAGATCTGTTTCTGCCCCATCTTCAGTAACAAACACTTCACCATGTTGATAAGGAGACATCGTTCCAGGATCAACATTCATATAAGGATCTAATTTCTGGGAAATTACGCGAAATCCCCTTTGTTTTAAAAGTCTGCCCAAAGAAGCAGCTGTAATTCCTTTACCAAGACCAGATACTACGCCACCAGTAACAAAAATATGTTTCATATAAACCTCCAATCACTTAATAAATAAAAAAGAGGGCACTAAATCCAGCGACCACAAGTGTCGTTTTTTTTTATGCCCTCTTATGACGTACAAAATATTACACCTATCAATTCTATCGCGCAACTCTTTTTTTTGTTTTTTTTCACTAATATGAACCACAAATGATAATGTCTCATTGTAACACAAGTGAAAATGTCCCGAAG
>CALBJM010000305.1 GCA_937893225.1 uncultured Erysipelotrichaceae bacterium
CTTTTCTAGATTCCGGTCAATGCCAGATGTAACTACACAATCTATACTATCTGCTTCCATTTCAGCACGCACATACATATACACACTATCTTTTACATTTGCATACACATGTTTTAATACAGGAACATCTTTAACGAACTGTTCGATCCAAGCAATCCCATAAATACCGACATCACTTAAACACCCCATACTACTAGGATCAGACAAATACGATTGCAGAAAAAAATCTTCTGGAACAAGTCCAGAATAACAAGAATCAATACCAGTTATCTTACCAATCGTTCCATGATTTATACAATCTAAAATAGTTTGATATACAGGTTGAAACCGTTCCTTCATTGCTTCCATAAATAAGACATGGTTTTCTTTAGCACATTGTATGACTTGTTGCATTTCACTTACAGTTAAACAAGCTGGCTTTTCACAAAGTACAGCTTTCTTAGCCTTTAAGCATCGCATGATCCACGTAAAGTGATATTGATGAGGCACAGCAATATATACCGCATCAATATTTTTATCTTTTACAATTGCTTCATAGTCTGCATACGCAACATTCACATGATAGTTTTTTGCAAAAGCATCTACTTTTTCTTGTGTTCGACACGCAACAGCATACAATTCACATCCATTAAATTTTAACAAACTTTGCGAAAAGCGATGTGCAATTCTTCCCGCGCCAATAATTCCCCATTTCATCATATTTTGATTTTACCACGTCTTATCACAAAAAAAGCAGACTGTATTCACAATCTGCCTAATATATTAATGATTGTCTGAAAGCTTAGCTTCATCATCTTCAATAGATGATTCAAGTCTATTTGCTTCATTCTCTCTCATTTGAAGTTCTCTTTCCCAATCTTCTCTCATATCAGGATTTGGAGCAATTTCAATTTGGAATTCAAGATCTTCGATCTTTTTCTTCAAATCAGCTAATTCAGCCTTTTTGCGGTCAACAATATTTTGAATCTTCTTCATTGATTCAGTCTTTTTTGCATCCCAGAATACTTCTTTAGCCTTATTGAATGCATCCCATAAAGCATCATTCTTTTCTTTACCAGAATATCCCGCTGCTCTCCATTCCTTATCAAGCTCTTTCATGCGTTCTGTCGTTTCACGACCATAATCCTTCTTGTCAGAGATTTCTTTTGCTTCTTCAATAAGCTTTTCTTTGATGGAAACAGATTCTTCCCACTTACTTGCTCTTTCTGCAAAGAAAGCATTGCGAGCAGCATTAAATTCCTTACGAATTGCGGAGAACTGTTCCCATAAAGCATCATCTACATCTTTGCCAGAATTTCCTGCAGCTTTCCAATCATTGAACAATTCACCAAGCTTATCTCCCGCAGCCTTCCAGTTCTTTACATCTGTAGTTACCTTCTTAGCTTCAGCAATGATTGCTTCCTTCTTTTCTTTTGCTGCTGCCATACGTTCATCACGTGTAGCATTATATTCTCTTTGCTTATCACGTAATTCTCTATCAATCTTATTTAAAGCTGCACGTAAAGCTTGATCCACTTCAGCACCTGCAGAACCAATAGCATATAATTCATCCTTTAAATCAGCAAGCTTATTTCTAGCATCTCTGAAGTTTTCAGCATTCTTTAATTCTTCAGCTTTTGCAACAATAGCTTCCTTATCAGCTTTATTTTGCTTGATTACTTCTTGGCGTGGTTCAAATTCCCCTAAAGCCTTATCAAAACGTGTTTGATATTCTTTTTCAACTGGAGTGTTCCATACTGTTAAAGAATTCCATTCATTCTTTAAAGTATTCATCTTTTCTTCAGCATCATCACCAACATATTCTCTTGCGAGCACTTCAGCATTTCTAGCAAGTTCTCTCTTCTTCAAGATTTCTGATTCCATATCTTCTAAAGCGTGGTCTTCATGATCTGTACCGAATTCTGTATTTCCACCCTCATCTTTAGAATGTGTCCAAGT
>CALBJM010000306.1 GCA_937893225.1 uncultured Erysipelotrichaceae bacterium
CGATGCGATTTTTAAATATTTCCCATGTCTACTTGATTAGGGTTGTATCAGACAGTATCTAAGTGCTTTTCTTGTAGAGAGTCAAGGGTTGGTGCAACTTGATAGAATCCTTAGAATACGTATCCCTTTATCAGCTGAAATCTCAAAAGAGTTATCAAGTAGAGAAATCCGTGTTTGCTGCGTTAGTGCATAGGGCTTGTTGGAGTCTGAAGTGACATGTTTTTCATGTAAATTGAGTGGTACCGCGGGAATTTAGCTCGTCTCAAATAGAGACGGGCTTTTTTGTTAGGAGGTTTTATGAAGTTAAGCAAGAAAAAAATGGTTTTAATTAGTTTTATGTTGTTTTCATTGTTCTTTGGTGCAGGAAATTTAATTTTTCCACCATTTTTAGGACAAAATGCCGAAAAAAACGCGCCGCAAGCAATGTGTGGTTTCCTGATTACTGCAGTTATATTACCTGTATTAGGCGTTATTGTTGTAGCAGATTACAATGGATTGGATTCACTAGCCGCAAAAGCCGGGAAACAATTTGCATTGATATTTACAGTGTTGATTTATCTATCTATAGGACCTGGTCTAGGTATTCCAAGAGCTGCTTCTGTACCATTTGAAATGGCAGTGGCACCATATTTATCAAAGTCTATGAATCCTACAATATGCATGGTTCTTTACTCTTCTGTATTCTTTTTACTTGCATTGTGGTTATGTATGAATCCTGGAAAACTTGTTGATCGTATTGGGCATTTTTTAACACCTTCCCTTTTGGTTTTACTTGTTTTTTTATTTATTAGTTTTTTATTGAAAGGTGCGTCAAATATTGCATATCCACAAATAGAGTATCATTCTATGCCAATCTTAAAAGGTTTTGTAGAGGGTTATCAAACAATGGATACGATTGCCGCATTGAATTTCGGACTTGTTATTTCCTTGACCCTACAATCATTTGGGCTAAAAAAAGAATCAGATATTCGAAAACATACAATCTTAGCAGGAATTCTTGCAGGGAGTATTTTATCTTTGATTTATCTAATGTTGTCCTATATGGGAATGTGTAGTTCAGGTGTTTATGAAATTGCTGAAAATGGTGCAATCACATTAAGAAGCATAGTGTATCAATTATATGGAGAAGGTGGTGCTATATTATTGGCATTGATTTTCACATTGGCGTGTTTAACGACTTGTGTTGGTTTAATTCATTCCATCGCAACATTCTTTCATAAACTATTCTCAAAAATTTCCTATCAACAATGGGTGATTGGAATTACCTTTGTTAGTTTTTTGATTTGTAACTTAGGTTTGAATGCAATTTTAGCTATTTCCATTCCTATTCTAAATGCAGTATATCCAATTGCAATCATATTGATTATTTTGGGTTTATTAGATTGCATTTTAAAAAGTAGTACATTGGAATGGAAAATGTGCGTATATTTTACAATGGTTTTATCAACTGTTTATGCAATTGAACAATTAGGAGTTAATATTCCTTTATTTCACTTTGTTCCCTTATATACATTAGGATTTGGATGGATATTTAGTGCCGTTTTAGGATTTCTTTTAGGAAAATTCATAAAAATCATTTTTCATTTTCGCACAGACTTTTAAGTTTTCTTATTTAATATTATAATTGCTTAGAGGTGAAACATGAAAATCGCGTATATAACTGATAGTGGAACAGGAAAATCTATTGCAGAAATGGCAGAAAAAGGAATCATAAGTGTTCCTTTACAAATTTCTGATGAAAATAATACATACCAAGATATGGAAAACTTATCTAAACATGATTTGATCAAACTTTTACATGAAGGCCATGTCTTTAAAACTTCCCAACCTTCTCCAGGGCTTATTCAAGAATGTTTTGAAAGCTTGAAACAACAAAATACAGATTTGATTATAGCAGTTCCTATTTGTAATGGTTTATCTGGAACGATTTCAACGATGACTACAATCGCAAATGCATTGGGCATTAATATCATTACAGTAGATTGTTATGTTACAGCTGTTGTACAAGAATACTTGATTGAAAGAATCAAAAAAGCACATGAAGCTGGGGTGAGTGATCTTGAAATCCAATTAGTAATCAATGAAATCATTGATTCTTGCAACACACTTATCATTCCTGAAAATCTTGATCAGCTCATTCGTGGTGGTAGAATGACTCCACTAGCCGCAAAACTTGGAAAACTTTTAAAGATTGCCCCCGTTTTGCAAATCAATAAATCAACTTCTGGTAGAATTGATACTTTACAAAAAGTACGTACATTTAGAAGAGCGTTGGAAAAAGCTATGGATCAAATGGAAGTCGACGGCGTTGGAAATGAAGACGATTGGTATGTAGCTGTTGCACATGTGGATAATGCTAGTGAAGCAGAAGCTTTGGCAGAAAAAATTCACTTACGGTTTCCAAAAATACAAGTAGAAGTGATTGAATTGTGTTCCCCAGTTGCTGCACATACTGGACTTGGTTCAATTTGCTTACAATACTTCCGCAAAAAATAAGATATTTCGCAAAAGACAGATGAAACAATCAACATCTGTCTTTTCCTTTGAAAACTTCACACAAACACTAATGAAATTTGCTATAATTTTAGAGCTATTATTCGAAAGGAGTTACTATGGATCAAAAAGAAAAAAATAATAAACAAGCACAAGATCAATTCTCGGAGGATACTCCTAGCAATAGCATAAATAGAGATAACGAACTAGAACGTGCAAAGAAAAGGAAAAAAATATTAAAAAAAGAAAAGAGAAAAAAGATTTTCACAGGGTTCCTTGTATTTGTACTTTGTATATATATGGTCATTGGGGTCGTAGGTGGAAAATTCGCACTAGAAAAAATGCAAGGGATTCCACAACTCAATGTCAAAGATCTATTGAGTGAAGAATCTAGTAAAATCTATGATGGAGATGGAAATCTCGTAACAGAAATAGGTACATATTATCGTGAAAATATCAAATATGATGACTGTCCAACTTCTCTTGTAGATGCATTCCTTTCTATCGAAGATTCACGTTTCTTTGAACATAACGGATTTGATATTCCTCGTTTTACAAAGGCCGTTTTAGATACGTATTTACTGCATAGAGATGGTGGTGGTGGTTCCACATTTACAATGCAGTTGGTAAAAAATAGTTACTTTTCCATAGATGATGGTGATAATTCTAAAGAAAGAGAAGCAACATTAGACTATAAAGTCCAACAGATCGTGCTTTCTATGCAATTAGAAACACAATTATCAAAGAAAGAAATCTTTGAATTATATATGAATAAGTTGAACTTTGGCGATCGTATTCGTGGTGTTGAAAAAGCATCTCAATATTATTTTGGAAAAAGTGCATCAGATATGAACCTTTCCGAGTCTGCTTTATTAGCAGGTATCATCAATCTTCCAAATAAATATAATCCATACCATTATTTGGATTATGCTACAAAAAGAAGAAATGAAGTTTTATATTTAATGCTTCAACATGGATATATAGATGAAAATGAGTATAAATTAGCTAAGTCTATCAATGTTGAAGATCAGCTAGTTGGCGCAGATAAACTTAATGAAACAAGCGAAAATAACAAGTACGCAGAATATATTGATGTCGTAATAGAAGAAGCTGTAAAGATGACTGGGAAAGACCCTGTGGTCTATGGCATGAATATCTATACTGCTTTAAATCCTACGATTCAATCAAAGATTGAAGCAATTGAGCGTGGAGAAACAAGTGTTGTTTATGCAGACGACTTGATGCAAACTTCTATGATTTCCATGAATAACAAAAATGGAGAAATTGTTGGCATCGGCGGCGGGGGAAAAAATCCAGGTGGGGGACGAATTTTTCACCGAG
>CALBJM010000307.1 GCA_937893225.1 uncultured Erysipelotrichaceae bacterium
TACTGCATGCCTTTGTCTAATTCCATGGCTTTCGATATGTAGTGCTTTACATCTTCTGGATAGTCTGGGTGAACTTTATTGATTTCATCGAGATATTTGTTCCCAAGTACGTCCCATGTTGTGTTATATGGGAAGTGTGTAGAAGAAGTAATGTACATTGTCATGAATTTGTCTTCGTTGATGTATTTGTCTGTTGTTAAACGAAATAAGTCATAATCTGATTGCCAACCACTAATTGTTTCAAATGGTAAGTCATCATAGTCTTCATAGTCTTCACAATATAAGCTTTCCATCATTGTTTTACGTGGATAGAATTCATCTGTCCAGTTATGATAGGCATGTGTACTATATCCGGCAGCATTGAAGAGCGAAAAGATGGAATTCGTCCAATCGTTTTGACAGAATTCTGCATAGACATTTGTGTCACGTCTAGGGACAAGTGATGTTTCAGCAATGATTTCAGAATCAGATGTGCCAGTGTCGAATTTTGGTGTATAGTGATTTGCAAAGTTCCATCCTTCGTTCATCATCTTATAGAGTGTTGGCGTGAGTTGTTCATCAATACCAATATAATCAAATGCTTCAATCATAATATAAATAAGATTCTTGCCTTCCATAAGGCCTGTTTTTTCATTGTATCCATCGATATTACGATTCATAAGATACGTGTCAATTTTTTGACGGTCTTCGTTATCATCTTGAGAAGATAGTTGTTTCCATTCTGTATCATCTATCTTTCTTGTACTGTCGATTTTTGCTGTTTGTTCTTCTTCGATCGTTGCTTGCTTCTCTGTGAAAATCGTAGCAATGTCACGTAATAAGAATCTTTCGATTCCATATTGACGGATTGCTTGTTCTTGGTAAGTTGGATAGGTGTATTGTTCCCAATCCCCATAAATAGCGGTAAGTAATAAACCGCCTTCATCTAAAGCAAGTGCAGTAACTAAAATCAAAATGATATTCTTTATGCATTTTGTTTTTTCGATATTGAATCGTTTTTGTATGCAGAAATATAAGAATGGAATAATAAGGATCAGCCAATATGCGAATGGCATTTGGCGAATATATTGCAAGACATATGAAGCAGCTGCACCAGCCATTCCGCCTGCTGTTTTGAGTGTTGCGTAGGAATGCATCATATTATGGATGCCAATTTGAAATAATGCATAAATTGGAATAATGAAACATAGGATCGTATTGAGAATACGTGCAGGTTTTAAAGGAAGAAATGCTAGTATTGCAGAAGTAATTCCTGAAAAACCTAGGCAAAACATGATAATTCGTAATAAAGATATATCGAATGTTAAGCCAAATTCAATACACTGAAAAACGATTTCTGAAGCAATCATCATAATGGAGAGCGAAGTAAAAGAATACATTAAAAATGAAATATTCTTTTTTTGAGAATCTTGTTTTATAAAATGCCTCCATTTTGCTTTTGTTTCAGTTATGGGTGTCGTAGGAGTATCTTTTTCAGTTGGATTTATTGCTTCTGTTTCTTTTGTATCTGTTTTTTCTTCAATATCACTTTTTTCAATGTCGCTAGATTTTGAAGGGGCATTGACTAATTTTTCTTGTTCGGTTCTAGTAGAATTTGTTCGTCTTTTATATGTTCTTTTCATAAAAAATTTTTCTCCTTAAAAACACTCGCGTATTATTCTACTATAAAGTGCAATACAAGTTTATGAAAAATATTAGAAAAAATTTGTTAAATACGATCTTCACTAATAATGTTATTTTTTTCAATACAAGCTCGGATACGCATTAAATAAACGGGTTTTCCTTTTTCGTATGTGATCCCTGCTAAATATCCTGTTGTATCAGAGATAAATGGTTTTCCAATTTGCTTTGCATAGTCCATCATAGGTTCTAATTGAGATAAGTTGATGGATGTTAGATCATGCATACGAATGATTTGTGATAGACATATGCCATTTGGAATAATGATTGCTTTATGCGGAATGGATAAGTTCATTTTTTGGTATATAGAACGATATGTACCAATGCCAACTTTGACTTGAATGTTTTCATTTTTGACTGGACCATTGAGAATGTCTTTTGGTATGAAAATAGGTGTTGTCGTATAGAGAAAGAAATTTGGGTCATAAGAAAATGTTGGAAAGTTTGTTTCATATGGTGGATAAATATCGATTTTTTCGTCTATGGATTGGTTTATCGATACACTGGTGTCGGCAGTGTTTATAGAAGAGAGAACATGGTTTCTTTCGAAGTGAATGAATTTAATTTTTTGTTGAATAGCGTGAATTTCATTTGTGAGACGTTTTTCCACATCATTGAAATGTTCTAGGTATTCCGATATATTTTCACTGTGTTCAGATTGTTTGATTTCGTCAAGTGAAAAATCAAAAGAACGTAATTTTTTTAAATGTAATAAAGAAGCGTAATCTTCCATAGAATAGTCATAATATCCGTTGCTTAGCTTTGTTGGATGCAAAAACCCTTCTTTACGATACATGCGAATCGTTTCTATGTGTATACCTGTTAGTTTTGATAATTCGTTGATCTTCATAAAATACCTCATCATTTTGAAAACGCTATCATTTTTGTTGACTCTGTATTAGATACAGGGTTTATAAAAATAGTATAAGAGATTCTGGAAATATAATCAAATCTCTAGAAAGAGGGGAAAATGAACTACAAGAAGTTCGAAAGAGTGAGTGGAGCGAGTTTATTAGTAGCTTCTATGGCTCTTGGCTTGGTTACAGGTTGTTCTGGTAAATCGGGCGGCGGTACTACATT
>CALBJM010000308.1 GCA_937893225.1 uncultured Erysipelotrichaceae bacterium
CTAACAAGAAACAATCTTATTATTTTCATATAAAGACTCCTATTCCACATTTTTCAATGCTTGCTGCATTGGAATTCTACGAATCTTGCGCATCTCTATTACCGCAACGATACTATATGCCACAATGCCTAGCACAACCATCTCTGCATAGATCACTGGCTGAATATCGAATAAGATCCATCCCGTCATCATAGACTTTAACATTACTCTATAGATTTCAATTAATAGCACACTACATATTGGAATACTCAAAACAATACAAAGAACCGTAGCCTGTGTCATAGAACGAATATATAAAAGCATGATTTCACGATCTGAATATCCCAATATTTTTGTCATAGAAATCGATTGTGTATTTTTTTCAATCACGATCTTACTTAATAAATACATTAAAACAATAAACAACCCTACACAAAAGCCATCCACTAAATACATCAAATTCCCCATCGAAACTGTTAATTGTCGAGAAACTTTAGTTAATGCATCATAATCAATGATCGAACCAATATATTCTTGTGGTATATCTTCAATTTTTGTATCAGAAAAATACCCCGCAAAAAAATCTTTTGACAAATCAAATGTTTTGTTTAATTGCCTCTGCGGCATAAATACAGAAATAGAACCTTTATAATCCACTACGCCAGCAATAGGAAATGTATATTTTTTTGTATCATATTTTTCATACAATGTGATTGAATCCCCCTTTTGTACACCATACTTATCCGCATATAAATAACTCACATATACCCCTTCTCCATCGAGTTGTACATAATGAGAATCCTCAGCAATGCCATATACCATTACTTCATCAGCCTTGACATCTTTGCTTCCTTTTGTTTGCAAAGTATATAGCGAAAATTTTTCCGCAGTAGGATTCTCTGTTTCAACACTCTTTGTAAAACGCAATAATTCTATGGCACTTTGAAAACGATGTTTCTCATTTGTAACACTGTTTGGCACAGACAAAATCGTCTGGTAATTTGCAATCATATTCTCTTGTATACTATTCTGATAAGAATGCAAAATATCCGGCAAAGCCAAACCGAACATCAATAGCATATTTCCAAAGACAATACCAATAAATAGAATCACGTAATTGGAAGCATTCTGGAATAGAACACGCAAACGAAAACGTGAAAAAAATGGTAATGAATGCTTCAATCGAAATACATACTTTTTCTTCTTTCTGCTTAGATCATTCCGCAAAAATTGTAATGGAGACAAAGAAAGATTTCTCTGTAATACGGTCCATGTTACAACGAACATGATCAAGCAAGGAATGATCGTCGTTTCATAAAATGCATCAGCATTCCAAATTGTTTCATAGGAAGGCAAAGAATAACTACCATAATACATTTGTGCACAAACATCTTTCAAAATCGAATAGCCAAGAAGATTTCCTATACATGCACTCACAACCGTGGTCAACAGCGGCATGACCATATAATGACGAACAAGTTCTGAAACTGTAAAACCAGAAGCACGCAAAGTGCCAATCACACTTGCTTCTTTTTGAATCGTATCTTTTGTTGTAATAGCATATACAAACGCAATGATACACATAACCATATCCAAAAAGACAATCATCATAGCCCCATCACTTCCCATGTCTTCTCCAGCAAATGTTATAGCTTGATTGAGATACCGTGGTGTGTATTTTTCTAGCACAACATACTCTGATAATGCTTGCATGAGATCTGTTGCAACAGACTCTTCATTATCACTTCCAACAATGGAAGTATCCTTGTATTTCCAAGCATACGCCCAAGTTTTCAAAGTATCAGAAGCCTGCGCAAATGTATCAATTGTTACAATTGCTACACCAAACTTGACCGCATCAAACATCAAATCAGAATTATTCTGAAATAAAGTACTATAATCACTTAAAGCAACTAACCCACAAATGGTATATGTATTTCCTGCAGTATCTTCCAAATGATCGCCTATCGATAGTGCATTATTTTCAGCATACATACGATCTACCGCAATTTCATTTTTCTTTGTTGGAAATGCACCAGCCATTAAGCATTCCCTATTGATTGCATCTCTTTTCGCATAGATACGTATTGTAGAGGCATTTGTATAATTCATTTCATAATATGGTAAGTCATATACTGTGATACCTAGTTTATCAATCAACTGTTTTTGTGAAGTACTTAGTTTACGTTCACTAACAAAATTTCCATCTTCAACATTTCTTTCTATAAAAGCAGCATGATAGGCTTTCATAATAGATTGATCTGCTACCTCAAATCCTGAAACAAACCCAATACTCACCACAAGAAGAAGCATGATAACAATATACTTCCCTAGATCGTGTCTAACTTCGCGCAAGTATCTTTTTCGCAATGGATTTTTCATGTTACCACTCCAAATCTGCCGCATCTACTTTCACTTCATTGATGCGCATTTCACGAATTTGCCCATCTCGCAGAACAATCGTACGGTCTGCCATATACTGTATAGCTGCATTATGCGTCACCATAATCACGGTATTGCCAAACTTTTGATTCACTGTTTCAATCAATTTCAAAATCTCCTTACTTGTGGCATAATCTAATGCCCCAGTTGGTTCATCACATAATAAAATATCAGGATTTTTGATGATTGCTCTACCAATCGAAGTTCTTTGTTGTTGACCACCAGAAAGCTGATTAGGCAGTTTATCTTCATGTTCTTTTAAGCCTAGTACTGTTATCAAATCGTCTAAATCCAATGGATGATTTGATAAATATGCACCTACTTCAATATTTTCACGAACTGTTAAATTTGGAATTAGATTATATTGTTGAAAAATATAGCCTAGATGATTTCTACGATACAATGAAAGTTTCTTTTCATGCATAGTTTCCATATTTTCTCCATCAATACAAATCGTTCCAGTATCAGCTTGGTCAATTCCACCAATAATATTCAACAATGTACTTTTTCCAGAACCACTTGGCCCAAGCATTACCACAAATTCCCCTTTTTCTACAGAAAAACTGACATCTTTCAATACTTCTACTCGATTTTCCCCAACACTATACGATTTGTGAATTCCTTGTATTTCTAGAAACATAGCCCCTCCAAAGTTAGTTTGTACTAACTTGAATTTATTACATTCATGTACAAAGTCATTTGTAAAGTTGAACATCCGTTCACATTCAAAAATATGTTAAAATACATGCTAAAAGGAGCCACATAAATGAAATATCTCGTCATATCTGATATCCATGGTGCACTTTCTGGTGCACAAGCAATACTCGATGCAAAAACGCATCATAAAATCAAAACGATTCTCTGTTTAGGAGACATCCTTTATCATGGTCCTAGAAATGATTTGCCGCAAGATTATGCTCCAAAGAAAGTCATTCCTATTATGAATGGTCTAAAAAATGACATTATTGCGGTACGTGGGAATTGTGAAGCAGAAGTAGATCAAATGGTTTTAGAATTTCCATGTATGGCAGATTACAACATACTACCTCTAACAAATAGAAAAGTCTTTCTCTCACATGGGCATATCTACTCTCCATCTCATTTACCTACTTTGCAAAATGAAGATGCATTTCTTTCTGGACATACACATATTCCAACTGCCAAAAAAGAAGATGATATATATTTGTTGAATCCCGGTTCTATTTCTCTGCCAAAAGAAAACCATCCAAGAACATATGCAATCTTGGATGATACAGCATTTACAATTTTCACATTAGATCACAAAGAATATATGTCAATTAAGTTTGATAAACAATGATAAAAAGCTATAGCAATCCCACAGCATACCTGTAGAATTGTTATAGCTTTTATTGTGTTAATCCAGCTTTCTTTAATGCAAAATATACACTTGGTAATAACACCAAATGAACCACGATTGCTGGGGCAGTAGATAAAAAATATGAAGTTACCCATATTTGAAACGTATAGGCCCCACCAAGAAGAAATGCTTGTACGATTCCCCCAACGATTCTACCGAGAAGCATTGCTAATAGTAGAGAAACATACACACGGACTGATTCTTTCTTACCTTTTAGTGCACGCATCAATATACCTACAACACAACCATATACCGGTAATTCAAAGCACATACCAATCAATGCATTTCCTTGCGGCATACCATAAAGCATATTATTCAAAATTGGGCAAAGAATTCCCGTAATCACAGCTTCCAATGGTCCTACGACCATTCCACAAAGCAATGGAGCAATATGCATTGGTGAAAATAGCACACCTCCTGAAGGAATCATACGAATCACAGTAGGAAGTATAAGTCCTAAAGCAATCATCATTGCGGTAATTGTTAAATTCTTTGTATTTTTCATTTCAATTCTTCCTTCACTTTTTCTCTAACTTCTTCAATAGATAAATGTCTTTCTTTCGCTATTCTTGCTAGATCTTCATACTCGATCTTTTCTCGTTTTACGTGATAGCCTTCGCTCTTTTTTACATGAATCGTACCAAATGAAGTATCCATCGTCTCAATTGTTCTACGCAATGCATGTCTTCTGCAATGACTTTCACGAATACCTAGTGTTGGTAAATTTTGAAACATTTTTTCCAACATTTGATCTTTGTCTGCCACTTTGCACATACATGTAAACACATATCCAGGACGATTTTTTTTCATATGGACTGGTGTAACATACACATCTAATGCGCCACTTTCAAATAACACATCAAATGCAAAACCAATATTTTCAGGAGTAATGTCATCTAGGTTACACGTTAGCTCACAGATTTCGCCATCTTCTTCCATTTCTCCTAAGAACGCACGTACACAATTAGCTTCTTCAAAGTCTTTGTTTCCCATGCCATAGCCTATTTGTTCACACTGTATCGTAGGCATTGCTTCAAATGCATTTACAAAGTACTTTAACAATGCTGCACCTGTTGGCGTACACAATTCTCCATTCACACTTCCACTATATGTAGGAACACCACGTAGAATGTATGCTGTAGCTGGAGCAGGTACAGGTAAAATTCCATGTGCACACTTTACCATGCCATTCCCTAAAGCAACACTAGAAGCATACACTCTTTCTGCACCAATCATTTCAAATAACATGCAATTTCCAACAACATCAGCAATCGCATCCATCGTACCTACTTCATGAAAATGAATATCAGAAATTTCCATTCCATGCGCTTTACTTTCTGCCTCTGCAATCAAAGCATACACAGCCTTTGCATCTTGCTTAACTTTGTCAGATATTTGCAAACCATCAATCACATGTGCAATGTCCTTAACATGCATTTCTCCATGAATCATATGTGTATGATGCGTATGCCCATGAAAATGCAATACAGCACTTGGTAAATGTGATGCAAAAATTTCTCGCACTTGATTTTCTGCAACATCTCCATGATCATGATCAAAGCTATAAGAAAGGGTTCCATTTTCAAACTTTACATCATGAATGCCATGGATTTCCTCTATATGATCCAAAATATGATGTACCATATTACTATCAACATTTTCTACATGACAATGAAATGTAGCTTCATAATCATGCGGCATTTCTTCTTGTCCCTGTACGAGTACCTTCATATGTGTACCTAAAATACCACACTTAGAAGAAGGAATAGCTTGAAAAGAAATACCATTTAAACCAATATGATTCATTTTTTCTACAAAGGCTTTTTGATCAACGAGTTCACTTAATGCGCCCATCAACATATCTCCAGCGCATCCCATTTTGCATTCTAGATATAAAGTCTTCATTTTTACCCCACTATTCTAATGTATTTGCTACTTTTTCTAACCACTCACGAATATGAATATGTTGTGGACACTGCACCTCACACTGCCCACACTTTACACACGCACTTGCTTTACCATGCGGCGCATTTGTTGCAGAAAGATATCTCTTTTTTGCTCCATCTGTATCACCATATACCAAATGCCAATTCATTGCTTTAAAGATATCCGGAATCTGGATCTTCATCGGACAACCATCCGTACAATAATGACAAGCTGTACATGGAATTTGTTCAATCGATGCAAGAATATCCATAGCTTCATCAATAACTTTCTTTTCTTCTTCACTCAATGGTTTGAAATCTTGCATATATGACAAATTATCTTGCATTTGTTCTACATTGCTCATACCTGAAAGAACGACCATGATTCCTGGTAATGAAGCCACAAAACGAATTGCCCATGAAGCATAAGAAGCATTTGGATTTGCTTTCTTCAATAGTTCTGCAACAGGTTTAGGTGGATTGGCTAATGTACCACCCTTGACAGGTTCCATCACAACAATTGGCTTATTGTGTTTACGTGCAACTTCATAAACACCTTTAGACTGTACAGAAGGATTATTCCAATCAGCATAATTGATTTGTAATTGGACAAAATCTACATCATCATGTTCTGTTAATAACTTATCTAGTAATTCAGGTGTTCCATGGAATGAAAACCCATAATGTTTGATTTTCCCTTGCTTTTGTAATTCTTTCACATAGTCCCACAAATGCCAATTATCATATTTTTCGTAATTTGAATCACTCAATGCATGCAAAAGATAGAAATCAATATATTCCACACCTTCTCTTTCTAATGAAACATTGATCTGATTCTTTGCATCTTCTTCACTCTTAGCTACATTTGCATTTAACTTAGATGTAATGAAAAAAGAATTTCTAGGATGGCGTGAAGTAATCGCGTTACGTGCTGCTTCTTCACTTCCATTGTAAACATAAGCACTATCAAAATACTTCAAACCTGCATCTAAGAACAAATTTGCCATTTCAGCAGTCTGCTCTACATCAATAATGTCCTTCTCTTTATCGATTCTTGGTAAACGCATTAAACCAAAACCTAGTTTAGGCATTGCTTTAACAAATTTTTCCTCCAACATAAACACTTCCTCTTTTCTTATTCAAACTATACTCCTAAAGTTCACTTTATATGCAAGAAAAATAATAATTGAATTGGAAAACGCGCATTGTAAAATTAAACTGGAATTATAAATTCCAAGAAAACAAAGAAAAA
>CALBJM010000309.1 GCA_937893225.1 uncultured Erysipelotrichaceae bacterium
TGCAGATCAAAAGATACTTGGTGCAATTGAAAAGCATTCACTTGATGAAAATGTACTAGACCGATCTACGCAATATCTAAAAAAACTTATGCAAAGATGCTCTAATTATTCTAAAAAGAAATATGATAAAAAAATACATCTTGATTTTGCAAAAAAAATGGCGGAAGAATCAATCGTATTAGCGAAAAATGAAAACAAAATATTACCGCTCAATACTGAGGAAGAAATCTTGCTTGTTGGTCCATTTGCAAAATTTCCACGAATTACCGGTGCAGGTAGTTCAGGTGTTATGAGTAATTTTCAAGACAATCTCTATAGTGCAATGAAGCATGAATCTTCCTGTATTCACTACGTAGAAGGGTATTCTTTATATGTGGATACAGTGGATAAAAAGAAAAGCGATGAAGCAGTCCATTTAGCTAAAAGAGTAGATAAAGTTGTGATGGTTCTTGCATTGCCTGAAGGAAAAGAAACAGAGGGCAGCGACAAAAAGAATCTTTCTTTGCCAGACAATGAAATACAATTGGTCAATGCAATACAAAAAGTGAATTCACATATCATCCTTGTTTTGCAAACAGGCTCTCCAGTGATGTTACCATTTATTTCTAAGATACCGGGTATTTTAATAACGTATCTTGCAGGTGCTAGAAGCGGTGCTGCAGTAACTTCTATTTTATATGGAAAAGTTGCACCACAAGGAAAGTTAGCTGAAACATGGCCTTTACTGGAAGAAAGTGTTCCGTGTCAGAAATACTTTGCGGAGAATTGTTATGAAACACAATATCGTGAAACTATTTTTTCTGGCTATCGATATTATGATACATTTCACATCCCAACACAGTTTTCATTTGGCTTTGGATTGAGTTATACCAATTTTGCATATAAAGAAGTGCATGTAGAAGTCAGAAATCATGTTCTTATTACAGAAGTAACCATTCGAAATACTGGGACAGTTTCTGGAAAAGAAATCATTGAAATTTATATGTCGATGCCAAAAAGTAAAATTGTACGCTGCGCGCATGAACTAATTGATTTTGCAAAAATAGAGTTGGCAGCAGGGGAAGAAAAAACAGTTTCCATAGAAACTGATTTGGAAGTTGTTGCATATTATGATGTTAAGAAAAAAGATTGGCTAATAGAAGATGGGGAATATGTCATAGGTGTTGGCAATTCTTTGGAGAATTTACAGTATAGAAGTGTAGTTCTTTCAGGCGAAATCAATGCATTTTCTACTTTGAAAAAAGAAATGTTTCATATTGAAAATGAACATTTATGTATTAGTGATGCTGATTACGAAACAATTTTAGGACATTCTTTACCTCTTGCAAGAAAGGCATATCCATTTACACCTGATACTACTATAGGTGAGTTACAACAAAAGAAGTTAGGGAAAATTCTATATTCTGTGACAAGTAAGATTGCAAATAGTGATTTTATACATGGCGTTGATGCTAGTGTGTTGGATGAAACGTGTTTGCGGCAAATGTTATGGTTAAAAGGTGTGTCGTGGAAGACCGTAGAAATTGCGGTTTCTTACATGAACAAGCATAAATTTTCTGCTTTAAAAGAATTGTATAAGAGTTTTTATGACAAATAGGAAAAGAAAAAAAGACTTACGCAAAGTCTTTTTTCTTTAATCACCAAAGGAAATACCTAATAGTTTTGCTTCTTTTATAATGTTGGCATCAGGATCAACGGTCTTTAATCTTCCAGCGACTTCTTTCAAGGGTACAGCTACCATTTCGCGATTTTTATAGCCAACCATAACACCATATTTTTCCTTTAATACATACATTCCTGCAACTGCACCAACACGAGAAGCAAAAACTCTGTCGTATGGATCTGGTGCACCTCCACGCTGTACATGTCCTGGTACAGTCACTCTAACTTCTCGGCCGGTTTTTTGTGTGATGAGTTCTGCCAGTTCATAGGAAGGAGATGGGAAAGTGTAATTTTTCAATTTTTTCTTGTATTCTTTTTTGCTTAAAGCTGCATCTTCTTTAGAAATTGCACCTTCTGCCATAGCAATGATCGTAAAACGTTTTCCTTGTTTATCTCTTTCTTCAATAACATCGATGACTTTATTAATGTCATATGGAATTTCAGGCAAAAGTATGATATCTGCACCACCAGCAATACCTGCATTCAATGGCAACCAGCCAACTTTGTGTCCCATGATTTCTACAATAAATACACGACCGTGGGAGTTAGCAGTAGTGTGTATTTCATCAATACATCTTGTGGCAATATCTACTGCAGATTGAAAACCAAATGTCATATCTGTTCCCCATGTGTCATTATCGATTGTTTTTGGTAGTGTAATGACATTGAGTCCTTCTTCACTCAAAAGATTTGCGGTTTTTGTTGAACCATTTCCACCTAACATGACTAAGCAATTTAATTGTAATTTGTAATATGTTTCTTTCATGGCTGCAACTTTATCAAGCCCGTTCGGATCTGGCTTGTGAATGTCTTTAAAAGGAACACGAGAAGTTCCTAAAATTGTGC
>CALBJM010000310.1 GCA_937893225.1 uncultured Erysipelotrichaceae bacterium
TTCGGGACATTTTCACTTGTGTTACAATGAGACATTATCATTTGTGGTTCATAATCTCCTATTTTGGAGATCTTTTTTTGTTTGACGCATTTTTTGTAGCTAGTATAATAAATAAGCTATGAATACAACAGTTAAAAATCTTGCAAACGGGAAATTAAGCGAAGGATCTTCAAAACTTGAAGAATGCGTCGTAGAAAGTGTACGCATGTATCGTTCTACAAATGCTGTAGAAGTTACATTGCAAGCCGAAAATATTCTGTCTTTTACAGATTATTCTATGTTTTCCTATAATTTAGAAGAACTCACAGGGTCACGTGTTACGCTTTATGTCCATGCAAATCATACAGAAACAAGTACATTTGAAATCAAAAAATACCTGAGTTATTTGGGCAAAAAGCATGAAGAATATGCATTATTGGCAAATACAAATTTTACATATGATGCAAAAGCAAAAGAAGTCTCTTTTTTATTGTCTTCTCCAGAAGAAGCTGAAAGAAACAGCACTTATATTCCTGATATACAAGCAGACTTGCAAAAGTGTGGTTTTACTGGTTTTTCTTTCAAGTGTGTTGCAAATCTGCCACACAAAGAAGAAGTCCCTGAAGTCGTTATGCATGTGATCAAAGAAAATGATGCACCTGTACAAACACATAAAGTAGAAAAGAAAAAGAATACTTATCGTCGTTTAAAGATGGAAGACTATACAAAAGTTTCCTTGAAAGATATTAAAGATCCTATTGCGGATATTCAATTTGAAGGGGAAATCTTCCAAGAAGAAAAAACGATTACGAAAAATGATCGTATGATTCAGACAATGGCTATTTATGATGGCACAGATGCCATGATGATGAAGCGCTTTGAAGGTAGAGGCATTACACGAGAAATCTTGTTTTCTTATGGAGAAGGCAATCGTGTAAGAGTGTATGGTGCTGTACAATATGATAATTTTGCACGTGACCTCGTTGTCATGCCGCAAGAAATCGAAGTCTTAGAAAAAACGGTCGTGAAAGATGAAGCAAAAAATAAGCGCTTAGAGTTCCATATGCATACAAACATGTCTGAAATGGATGGCGTGTGTGATCCTGTCAGTGTTGTAAAATATGCATTTCAAATTGGGCATCGCGGTATCGTTATTACTGATCATGCAGATGTACAGTCTTTTGTTAAAGCCTATAATACAGGCTGCTCATTAGCAAAATCTGATCCTGATCGTCATTTTCGCGTAGGATTTGGTTGTGAATTCAATATGTGTGATGATCGTTTGTGTATTGTGCGTAATACATGTGATACAAAGATCGATGATGCAGAATATATTTCATTCGACTTAGAAACGACAGGCTTATCTGCATATTATGATTCCATCATTGAATTTGGTGCAGTCAAAATCAAAAATCAAACTGTCGTTGATCGTCTGCAAATGTTTATCAAACCGCCATTTCCAATTCCGCCATTTATTTCACATAAAACAAATATTACAAATGATATGGTAAAAGACGCAAAGAGTTTTGCGGATTGTTGTGATGAAATCTTAGCATGGATCGGAGATGGTATCTTAGTAGCACACAATGCTTCCTTTGACTACCACTTCATGAATGAAGAATTACGTCGCATTGGTAGACCACCAATGACAAATACCGTCATTGATACATTGGACCTATCACGAGCTATCTTACGCAGTCGCCGTGCCTATCGTTTAGGAAACATTGCACGTAACTATCACGTAGAATATGACGAAGAAGTCGCACATAGAGCAGACTACGATGCGGAAAGCTTGTCTGGTGTTTTCATGTGTCTATTAAAAGATGCTAAAGAAAAATATGGTTGTGTTACGATCAATGACTTACAAATCAAAACACAAGATGATGAAGTGTATAAAAAAGTACGTCGTTCACATGTTACTGCAATTGTAAAAAACCAAGATGGCATGCGTGATCTGTATCGCTTAGTAACAAAATCCAATACAAAGACATTGGCCGTCATGGGGAAAGCAAGTGGTAAAGAGGGTACAGACGTAGCTGCAGAAGCACGCATTACGCGTAAAGATCTGCAAGAACATCGTCATAATTTGATGATTGGTTCATCTTGTTTGAATGGTGAATTATTCGAACTTGCATGCAATGGAGAAGATGCTAGACTCAAACAAGCTATGCGCTTCTATGACTTTATTGAGCTGCAGCCTTTAGCAAATTATTCAACTTCCATTGCACTTGGTGCATTGCCAAATGTGAATCGTTTAAAAGACGTACAAAAGCGTATGATCACGATTGCAAAACAACTCGGTATTCCTGTGATAGCAGATAGTGATGCGCATTATTGCACAAAAGAACAAAAGATCTTTCGAGATGTGTATATCATGTCACAAGGCGTAGGTGGTGCAACGCATCCTTTGTATATTCGTGATGAAGATCTGCGAATGCGTACAAAAAATCCTGACCAGCATATTCGTTTCACAAATGAAATGCTAAAAGAATTTTCTTGGTTGGAAGATGAAGACCTCGTGCATGAAATCGTTATTGATAACCCTAACAAATTATTTGATGCAATAGACGAAAACATTCGTCCTGTACCAAGTGGAACATTCCCACCACACATTGAAGCATCTGGAGAAAAGCTGCGTAATATTTGTCATAAGACCGCAAAAGAAATGTATGAATATGAAGGCAAGATACCAAATGAAGTCACAGAGCGACTTGAATTTGAGCTCAATAATATCATCACAAATGGATTTGATGTGCATTATTATATTGCACACTTACTTGTTAAAAAATCTAACAAAGATGGTTATGTCGTAGGGTCAAGAGGATCCGTAGGCTCTTCCTTTACTGCTACGATGTCTGGTATTACGGAAGTTAATCCATTGAAACCACATTATCTTTGTACGCAATGCCATTATTCTGAATGGATCGATGACCCAGAAGTCAAGAGTGGTTTTGACTTGCCAAATA